>NZ_CP056032.1:3430000-3650000 GCF_013375035.1 Spirosoma sp. KUDC1026
AAGGTAGTCACACTAACCAGGGCTGAGAAAGAATCCGAAAAACAACGGTGGTAGCTGATTCACTTCCAAATACAGGTTCTTTACGTTGCGCGTAGCTAGCTATACAAATGAGGCAATCATTAGCTAGTAAGGAAAATTTTTAGTTGATAGCTGCTTTCTTTGTTCACGATTCAGAGAGTTTACTTTGTGAACAGGCTATGGAGTTTGAGTTTGTCGCTAACCCGGGTTTTAATTTCCTGACCAGCTTCGGCGAGCAATTTGGCATTCCGGTTCAGGGCGATACGTTGAGTATACCCGCCACGATGGGTAAGGGATACGTCAGAAAAATTGATCTTGACCCGGAGTTTAAATTGCTCATTCATCACTATACGCTGAATGAGCAATTTGTGCTTAAACGCTTGCCAGCGGATAAAGCCTACGATCTGGTCAGCGTTATTTTTCACAGTAATGAAGAGGTAGCTGACCTGTCTACACCCGACCGGGAGAAGCCCGTCCGGCTCGCCAGAGGCACTCAGTTTGCCATTCAGATTGCGTCGCCGGATCTGGAATCGATCGTTCATTTTCCGGCCGGGACAGCCGTTAATTTTATCGTTGTTGGGATTACAGCTGTCCGCCTGAAGAGCTTATTGGGTATTCAGAAGCCTAACTCCGTCATTCAAACGATACTGAGCGGGGCGCCGGGTTTTCTGTTTTACGAAAGCATGGGCCCCGATGTCCACAAAACGGTCCGGCAGCTGACCGACGGTCGGCAGGAGAGGGAGCTGAGCGCCTTGTACTATAGCATAAAAGTGCAGGAATTGATGCTCCTGGTATTTGACCAACTGCTCAAACGGGATACGGTCCGCCACAGCCCGATTTATAAAGATGACATCGATAAACTGTTCGTCGTTCGGACGGCTGTATTAGCGGATCTGGGTCAGCCGCCCCACTTAGCGCAGCTGGCTAAACTGGTCGGCATGAGCGAAACTAAATTGAAAGACCTGTTCCGGCAGGTCTTTGGCGACAGTATCTATACTCATTATCAGAAAGCTCGTATGGAGGAGGCCGCATTCCTGCTGAAGCAGGGCGGCCATTCGGTTACGGACGTTGGCAATCAGCTAGGGTTCAGCAATTTGAGCCATTTTAGCCGGTTGTTTGAAAAACATTATGGTGTTAAACCCAAAAAGTACGCATCTGGCGGATAGGACTATTTATGCGTCTTTTTCGGCTATTTAAGGCGCGGGGTACGGCGGACATTTGTGGTGTTCAAACAGCCACAAACCATGAACAAGATTCTGACGCCATTTTCAAAAGGGGGGCTACACCTTAAAAACCATCTGGTGATGGCCCCCATGACCCGTAGCCGGGCCCTCGACAATCTGCCGAATGCGCTAATGGTCCACTATTACGGGCAGCGAACAGGAGCCGGTCTGCTTATCACCGAAGGGACCGCACCCACGCCCGAAGCATTGGGATACCCCCGCATTCCCGGCATTTTCTCCGAACAGCAGGTAGCCGGCTGGCAAAAAATTACGTCGGTTGTGCAGGCTGACGACAGTAAAATTTTCGTGCAGTTAATGCACACCGGGCGGATTGGCCATCAGGATAACCTGCCCCTGGGAGCTGCTTTGGTGGGTGCTTCCGACCTAAAAGCCGCCGGGCAGATTTATACCGACACGGCGGGGCTGCAGGAGTACTCACAGCCCCGGGCGTTGACTACCAGTGGCGTTGCGGAGGTGATACGTAGCTACGTTATCGCGGCTCAAAACGCGGTTCGGGCGGGCTTTGATGGGGTTGAACTCCACGGAGCAAACGGCTACCTACCCGAACAGTTCCTGAACCCGGCTGTCAATAATCGGACGGATCAGTACGGCGGTAGTCGTCAAAGCCGAAGCCGGTTCATTGTTGAATTGACTACCGCCGTAGCCGATGCGATCGGACCTCATAAGGTAGGCATTCGTTTTTCTCCTTACTCAACACTGGGTGATCTGCCACCCTATGCCGATGACGAGGTTCACGAAACCTACCGGTATCTGGCCCAGGAACTCAACACCCTGGGTATCGCCTACATCCACATCGCTGTCAACGCACCCATTCCTCCGCGGACACTGGACACGATCCGTACGTCATTTACCGGTACAATCATTCTCTGCAATGGCCTGACGCCCGAAACCGCCGAAGCCGCTTTGCACGACGGATTTGCTGACCTGGTTGCCTTTGGACGACCTTTTTTGGCTAATCCGGATCTGGCCGAGCGCATCGCCCAGCACGCTGAGCTGAACCAGCCGGACTACTCAACCCTCTATACGCCCGGGGCCCAGGGCTACACGGATTACCCAACACTAACTGAATCAACTAATCAATTGAACTAACATGAACGCTATCATTTTGCCCAACTACGGCCCCGCCGAGAATCTACGTTTCCAGGAGATAACCACGCCCGTTCCGGCGGCAACCGACGTATTAGTGCGCGTTAAGGCTTCGGGTGTTAATAAGCTTGATATTCTGAAAGCGTCGGGGGCGATGCAGGCGGTTTTTCCACTGCCGCTCCCCTGGATTCCAGGCATCGATTTTGCCGGAGTGATCGAGGCCGTCGGCGAGCAGGTACAGGGTTTTACCGTAGGGGATGAGGTATACGGCGCGAGCCTGTTTGGAGGTGCCAATGCCGAGTACATGACCATAAACCCACAGTTCATGGCGAAAAAACCTCGTTCGCTGACATTCGTTGAGGCTGCATCCGTACCCGTAGCCGCCCAGACAGCCTGGCAGGTGGTGTTTCAGGACGCTCAGCTGAAAAGCGGTCAGACCATCCTCATTCACGGCGGAGCGGGGGCGGTTGGTTCGTATGCGATCCAGCTGGCTCATCAGGCCGGGGCAACCGTCATCGTAACGGCGGCCGCTGATTCGGAGGAGTACGTAAAAACGCTGGGTGCTGATGTGTTTATCGATTACAAAAAGGAACTGTTTGAGTCCGTAGTCGATCAGGTGGACGCGGTAATTGACCTGGTTGGGGGCGAGGTGCAGCAGCGCTCGTACGGGCTCGTCAAAGCAGGGGGATACCTGGTGTCGACGACCCAGCCGGTTTCGGATGAACTGGCCGCCAAACACAACATTCACGCTACGTTTGCGCAGTTGCAGCCTTCTCAACAAGGTCTAGCCCAGATCGCCACTCAACTTGACAAAGGCCAACTGCGTATTAACCTGGGTGAGGTGTTTTCCTTAAGCCAAGCCGCTGACGCGTGGCATACCGTATTGGGGAATCCCGGTACATCGACCCCAAAAAAGAACGGCCGTATCGTCTTGGATCACGCGTGAGCTGATCGAGAATTAGTTTGATTTAGGTTTATAATTCAACCACTTATTTTCTTTAAAAACAATGAAAGCCAATACGTTAACAACGACTGCTGCCGGTCAGGGGGAACACGTGTCAGTGATGGGCGGTACCTACCGATTCGTAATCACCGGTGAGCAAACCAAAGGGGCTTACGCGATTATTGACATGCTTATTCCGCCTAACAGTGGGCCCGGTCCGCACGCTCACCCTGACTTCCAGGAGTCGTTTTATGTCCTGGACGGCGAGGTTGAAGTTAAATCCGAAGCGGGTACGTTCGTTGCCCGGAAAGGCGATTTTCTGAATATTCCGATGGGCGGTATGGTTCACGGGTTTAAAAATAAGTCGGAGCAGATGGCTCGCTTGTGGTGTACGGTGGTGCCGGCTGGCCTGGACGATTTCTTCAAGGAAATCGGTACACCCGTCGCTGCGGATACGTTCCTTCCCCCTCCGCAGATAGGGCCTGATGAGGTAAAGCGGCTGCAGGCCATTGCTCAGAAATACGGCCAGCAAGTGTTCCCCCCGGATTACCTGGGGTAGCTGCATGCCAGGGATGATGCGTGCCGCTTATAAGCCACGAGATCAGACTACTATCTCTTACCAACAACTTAATCTCGTTTACCATCGATCGATAGGGCGTAGACCAGCGACCTTCTATTGCGCTATACCGATGAAACCACTGATCACTGTTTGTCGAATGCTTGAGTTGTGCCGGGTATGGGTCTTTCGGCAGGAAGTCAAAACAATGACGTTAGTCGTAGCGTTCGTAAGTAGTTTTTCATTGAACCATAGGTGACATATCCGGAACAGCTCGGCAAGTATATAAACCAGCTTACAATTGCCGAGCTGTTCCAGGATTGACGTATGGTATTTAACCTATTACACGCTTCGATTATGAGACCCGTTGGAAGCCCGGAAGGACTTGGTGAATGCCCATTCAGAGGAACACGTATCGGCGGTGCCATCGGCACGGCCCCCCAAAACAACGACTGGTGGCCCAACCGGCTGCAGGTGGAACTGCTACATCAGGAGCAGCCGGCGGCTAACCCACTGAGTGACGAGAATTACAAAGAGCTGTTCAACAAGATCGACTATCAACAGCTCAAGCAGGATATCAAAGCCTTGCTTGTCGACTCGAAAGACTGGTGGCCGGCCGATTACGACAACTACGGTCCGCAGATGATCCGGATGGCGTGGCACTCGGCGGGTACGTACCGGATTGCCGACGGTCGGGGTGGAGCCGGGCAGGCCATGCAGCGGTTTGCACCCATCAACTCGTGGTGGGATAACGGCAACACCGATAAGTCGCGCCGGTTGCTCTGGCCGATCAAGAAAAAATACGGCTCGGCGCTGTCGTGGGCGGACCTGATCGTGCTGGCGGGCAACTGCGCGCTGGAGATTATGGACTTCCCGACTTTCGGTTTTGGCGGTGGCCGCCGGGATGCCTGGGAACCTGACCGCAGTACGTACTGGGGCCCCGAATACTGGGGTGGTAAACCCGTCGATCAGGTACCGGCCTCGACCCAGCACAAAGGGCATCCCGACGAGATGGTGAACAACAACCTCCGCTGGCAGGGAAGCCCCAAAGAGGCCGTCTGGGACCTGGAAAATCCGCTGGCGGCTACCCACCAGGCGTTGATTTACGTGAACCCGGAAGGGCCGGCCAACAACGGCGATCCGCATGATTCGGCCCGCGAAATCCGCGAGTCGTTTGCCCGCATGGCCATGGGCGACGAAGAAACGGTGGCGCTCATCGCCGGTGGTCACGCTTTTGGCAAGAGTCACGGCATGGTAAAACCGGACAAAATCGGCGCTGCGCCGGAAGCTGCGCCCATCCATGCGCAGGGCTTCGGCTGGCACAACCCGGTTGGGTCGGGTAACGGCGTCAATACCATGACCAACGGTATCGAAGGTTCGTGGACGCAGAACCCCACCCGCTGGGATAATTCGTACCTCGAAAACCTGCTCGGCAACGACTGGAAGAAAGTCGAGAGCCCGGCCGGATCGACGCAGTGGACACCCATTGACCCGAACGCGCCCAAAACACCGGATGCCCACATTGCCGGTCAGATGAACGACCTGATGATGATGACCTCGGACATCGCGCTCAAGGTAGACCCGGAATACCGCAAAATCTGCGAGAAATTCCTGAACGACTTTGATTACTTCACGGACGCGTTTTCGCGGGCCTGGTACAAGCTGACGCACCGCGACATGGGTCCGAAAGAACGGTACTTGGGTCCCGAAGTACCCGCCGATAACATGATCTGGCAGGATCCGCGCCCCGACCGTGATTACGACCTGATCGACGAGGGCAACGTAACCACGCTGAAACAGCGCCTGCTCGATAGCGGCCTGACCGTCTCGGCGCTGGTCTCGGTGGCCTGGTCGGCAGCCTCAGTGTACCGCCACACCGACAAGCGGGGTGGGGCCAACGGAGCCCGGATTGCGCTGGAACCACAGAACAATTGGGAGATGAACCGGCCGGAAGAGCTGAACCATGTGCTGCAGACGCTGCGCGGTATTCAGAGCGAATTCAACGGGCAGCAGTCAGGCAATAAACAGGTGTCGCTGGCCGATCTGATCGTACTGGGTGGCTGCGTAGCCGTTGAAAAGGCGGCTCGCGACGCGGGCGTTTCGGTTATCGTTCCGTTCACGCCGGGCCGGGTTGATACGACGCTGGAACTGACCGACGTGGAAAGTTTCAACTGGCTCAAGCCGGTCTCAGACGGATTCAAGAACTACCACAACGATAAAGTCGGCTACCGGGTGCCGCCCGAGCGCATCTTCCTCGACCGCGCCCAACTGCTGACGCTGACGGCCCCCGAATGGACGGTGCTCGTCGGTGGGCTGCGCGTGCTGGAGCAGAATTACGATTACGCAAAACACGGGGTATTTACCGAGCGGCCCGGTCAGCTCACCAACGATTTCTTCCAGGTGCTGACCAGCATGGACTACGAATGGGTGCCGCAGGATCAGCAGGAGATGCTGTTCGATGTGCGGGAGCGGGACGGCGGTGCCACCAAATACACGGCCACCCGCTGCGACCTGATCTTTGGGTCGAACGCCCAACTGCGTAACATCGCGGAAGTCTACGCGGCCGACGACGCGCAGGAACGTTTCGTCCACGATTTCGTGGCTGCCTGGAACAAGGTGATGATGCTCGACCGCTACGACGTAAAAGACGAGTAGCGTTATCGGCATGAAGCTCGAAAGCTCGATGCCGTCATTGACGGCATCGAGCTTTCTGCGTTGATGTGCCTCATCAAAAAATGATCTGTCCGAACCAATCTGCCTACTTTGAGGTAGTTGAATTCATCTTTGTCGTTTTGCCCTTCTGGTTACTACGATTCATCGATCCGCCCTGACCCTGCGTAGATGTGTTGCCATTGGATCTCATAGTTGATCCGTTGCTTGAGGACGAACCGCTGTTCATCGAGCCCGACTGCCCCGAGTTGCCCCGTTGCATCTGCGTACCGCTCATGGACCCTGAGTTGGTAGTACCTGAACCCATTGTCGACTTAGAACGGCCGGTGTTCGTTGACGAACCGTTCTGCGAACCTGAAGAATTCATCGTACTTCCCGAAGTACTACCATTATTCGTTGAACCTGTTGTCGTTTGCGCCTGAGCACTGAAGGTAGCGATGCCTATCAGCAGGGCTCCCAGCATGATTACTTTTTTCATGACGTAGAGTTGTTGGTTACTGGGTTAGACTAGTCTAACCCAGTAACCAACAACTCTACGGAGCGTACCAAGGGTAACTGCAGCGGCTGAGTGTGACGAAAATACTGGGTCCGTTGCGTAAACTAAAGCTTTTTGAATAGATTGCCTAACTCCCGCATGGGCTGCACGTCGTACCATTCCTCGGTACCCAGGTTAAGCCACTGGCCGTCCTGACGGGGTGCTTTGGTTAGCGTATCGTCGGCTTCGTAATCGTAACTGTACACGATTCCCATAATCCGCTGTAACTCCGACCAGGGGAGCGTTTTTGTTTGTTTGCGCTGGTTGTGGGTGGTCGCAACCTGCACGCTGCGTTCGACAAAGGAGGCCGTCAGGGTTAGGTCGAACTGGTCCTGTTGGCGAATATCCCGAAAAGCCAGTTCGAACGGGCGCTCGCGTCCCTGAGCTTCGTAAATGGCCTGAATCAGCTCCTGGGTCAGGTACTGCCAGTCGCTGGTGCTGCCTTTCCCTTTTTCAGCCGGTCGGCCAAAGCGGGAGGGGCCGCTGATCTGATCAATGGTTAGCTCCCAGAAATCATCATCTTCGCCCAGCGTATCGTCGCGGACCGGGTTCAGTCGTGTCTGCGCTGCGAGCGCTGACAGCGTTTGCGCCCAGGCTTGGGGAAACTGCCCGGACCAGTTGAAATCGTCATCCCGGGTGTACCCCTCGGCAATAAGCTCGTCGTCGTCAATATCTTCGCGGCCGGGATAGGTCATGGCAATGTCGACCTGCACCCCTTTGTTGGCGAGCCATTTGGCACTGAATGTATAGAAATAGGCGTAGGGCGCGGGTAGCGACCGGGCCGTCTGGTAGCGAATCTGAAGCGCTTTGACTGTCATGGTAATCGATAAGACATACTGTCCAGTCAGTTGATAGTTACTGGCTGGAACCAGGGACAAAGTTAGCTGATTCGGGTTACGGTCGCACGACGGTCAATTTTACCGGTGGGCGTTTCCGAAAACTGAGAGAGCGTACACAAATCCCGCGGAACGGCGTAGGGACTAATTTCGGCACGAACCGCCTGCTGAATGGCGGTCAGTACGTCCGGGTGCTGACCGGAACGATCGGTTTCTTCCACAACCAGCACCACCCGCAAACCCAGACGTTCGTCGGGCAGGCCAGCTATGAACAGACGATTATTCAGTCCGAACGTAGCCAGTACCCGCTGGGCAATCCGTTCGATGGGCTCAGGCTGGATTTTGATGCCACCGCTGTTGATTACCGTATCGGCCCGGCCCAGCAGCCGAAAGCGGTTACCCAGCAGTAAGTCAACAACGTCGTTGGTTTGCACCCGCTCGAAGTTGGTAGCTGCCGACTCGATGAACAGACACGACCGTTCGTCGGTGCCGAGGGTTACGCCCTGTAAGGCCACGAACGTATCGTCAGGTGCGTCGCCGTTCAGCCGGCGCAGGGCAATGTGCGAAACCGTTTCGGTCATGCCGTAGGTGGCATACACGGGGGCCGTAACGACCTGCAGCGCCTGTTCCAGCGCGGGGCTCGTAGCGGCACCGCCCACAAGTATGGCTTTCATGCCGTTCAGGATAGGCAGTAGCTCCGGCGTCGCGTCGAGGATTGTCTGGAGCTGTAAGGGGACCAGCGCCGTAAAGGCAAACCGATTGATAGTCGGGTCGAAGCCGGTCAGTGGGTTGCTGGCGGGTTCCTGAATCGTCATCGGCAGACTTAGCTCCAGACCCCGCACCAGCATCATAATTCCGGCTACGTACTGAGTATTCAGGCAAACCAGCGCGGTATCGCCCGCTTGTAAACCCAGCGTTTGCCCCGTCAAATGGGCACTGGCCTGCATCTGCGTGCGGGTGAGCTGAATGGGCTTGGGCGTTCCCGTCGACCCGGACGTATGGAGCGTAAAGACAGACTGGCCCGATAGCCAAGCCCGGCAGAAGTCGAGGGTAACGGCTTCGTAGGGCGTTTGCGGGTCGGGCCAGTTGGTCGGTTGGGTTGGATCAACCGTCATGCGTAACGAAAAAAACTATTGATAAACGCGCAAGGTACCGCTGGACAGATTGGGGGCTACCTGATACTGAGTCAGTGCCTGCGTAGCCGGTCCAAGTGCGACCTTACCCGTGGCATCGTAGCGATCGAGGTGCAGCGGGCAGTAGAACTGATTTTCGGAAGCCCGGTAGACCAGTTGTGATTTACCTTCGGGATAGGTGCACTGCGCCGAAACGGCCAGGAAGTTACCCGCCTGCGTCTGGGCAATAATGACGTTGTTGACGACAACGTAGCCACCTTTGTTCATCAGGTTGGCGTTGTTCTGCTCGTTGAGCTGGATCGTGAAATCAACTTTCTGGTTGGCGACCGGGGTGGGGTCTTCGCTGGTGTGTTGAGCGCAGCCGGATGCGGTATGGCCCAGCAGAACGGCACCGATGCCCGTGCCGACAAGGCGAAAAAACTCATGACGGTCCATTGTCGGAAGGGTATTTTCCATGGTGGTTAGTCTATTTTTGCTGGAAACATAACGGACGTTTCCAGCCGAACAAAAATAACGGTTTTGTGCGTACAAAAATCGGGAGCCATCGGAAGATTTCCAGCGGGAGAAAGCCTGATGGCGGCATCCGGTAACGAAACCTGAATTTTAGAACGAACACGATAATCCAATCAAAAAGTTTGCCGAACTCGCAGCGGTAAACAGGGGAACGACGGGGGCGAAAACAACGGCCGGGAGGAGTAGTTATCTGTAATACGTATGGAAGAAGCAAAAGTAATAGTCAATCCGATTTCGCCGGATAAAGTGGCCGAGGCACCGGGTTTGCTCGAGTATGCCCACACGGCCGGGGGCGCTGTCGTGCGGCCGGAAGATAAAGGAAAAATTACGGGGCGGGCGGTAGCGGCCATGCGCGAGCAGACCGATATGCAGTTAAGCCAGCTTTATAAGCAGATGCAACTGCTGGCCGAACAAGCAACAGCTATCCGAAACCGGGTGGAGATTTCGGAGCGGATTTATTCGGCACACATGAGTTTTGAGCCGGTTGTCGGTCATACGTATTACTTTTACCAGCGAAAAGATGGTACCGACCTGCTGTCGATGATCGCACCGAACGAATGGGGCCGAAAATTTCCCTTCGAACGCTGCCTGGCTACCGTCCGCATGATGGCCGATCATACGTGGGATGTGTATTATCACGAAACAGAATTTTCAATGAGTGAATGAGTGAATGAGTGAATGATCAAACCAGCGGACTGCAACTAGCTTCTGCTTTTCATTCACTCATTCACTCATTCGCTAATTCACTCATTAGACATGACTACGAATTTCCCCTGGGAAACCATTAAAGAGTACAAGGAGATTATCTTCAGCTACTACGAAGGGATCGCTAAAATCAGCATCAACCGTCCGCACAAACGGAACGCCTTTACGCCCCTGACTGTCAAGGAAATGTCGGAAGCGATGGAGCTGGCCCGGCAGGACGAGCGCGTGGGCGTCGTCATCCTGACCGGCGAAGGCGGAGACGCTTTCTGCTCGGGTGGAGACCAGTCTGTTCGCGGACACGGCGGCTACGTGGGCGAGGATCAGGTGCCCCGTCTGAACGTACTGGACCTGCAGATGCAGATTCGCCGGATTCCCAAACCCGTTGTGGCGATGGTGGCTGGCTACGCAATTGGTGGTGGCCACGTGCTGCACGTAATTTGCGACCTGACGATTGCGGCCGATAACGCTCGTTTCGGGCAGACCGGTCCGAAAGTTGGTAGCTTCGACGGCGGTTTTGGCGCGTCCTACCTGGCGCGGATCGTGGGCCAGAAGAAAGCCCGCGAAATCTGGTTCCTCTGCGAACAGTACGATGCGCAGGAAGCGCTGGACATGGGTCTTGTGAATAAAGTCGTGCCGCTGGATCAACTGGAAGAAACGACCGTGGCCTGGTGCCGGAAGATGCTCGACAAAAGCCCGATTGCGCTCCGGATGCTTAAGGCGTCGTTTAATGCTGAACTCGACGGGCAGGCTGGAATTCAGCAGCTGGCCGGTGATGCTACCTTGCTCTACTACCTGTCTGACGAAGCCAAAGAAGGAAAAGATTCCTTCCTGGAAAAGCGAAAACCCGATTTCAGCAAGTTTCCGAAATTTCCGTGATTCGACAAGGCCAGCTGCGTGCTGGCCTTTTTTTATGTCTAAAACTGGACGTATTGCCGAAAAAAGTTCGGTTCACTGGATGAATCGGCTATTTTTAAGCCGACAACCGAATTGTTTACGAATCCAGTCGCATGAAAAAAATCTTCCTTTCGTTGTGTATCCTTGGGTACACGGCTACCAGCCTGTATGCACAGGGCTCGCGGAATGCCACCCCACCGGCAACGCCCCCCAGAGAACCCGTAAAAAACACCGCTCCCACTTCGCCCAGCCGGACGCTGGACGCTGACGGCAAAGTGGAGACCAAAGGTGAGGTGACCATTAAAGGGCAGAAGGTGCCTTACAAAGCTACGGCCGGTACCATCCCCGTCTGGGATGAAGAAGGCAAGCCCGTTGCCGGCGTATTTTACACGTATTTCGAACGCTCGGACGTAAACAACCGGGCCGCCCGGCCGCTGGTCATTTCGTTCAACGGGGGCCCCGGCACGGCCTCCGTCTGGATGATGCTGGGGTACACGGGACCTCGTATCCTGAAAGTCGATGATGAAGGCTATCCGCTGCAACCCTATGGTCTGCGTGACAATCCGAACTCGATCCTGGACGTAGCCGATATTGTTTACGTCGACCCGGTCAATACCGGTTTTTCGCGCCCGACGAACAAGGACGTACCAGCGGCCAAATTGTTTTTCGGCGTCAATGCCGATATCAAATACCTGGCCGACTGGATCAATACGTTCGTGAGCCGCTACAACCGCTGGGCCTCTCCCAAATACCTGATCGGTGAGAGCTACGGTACGGCCCGCGTATCGGGCCTGGCACAGGAACTGCAAAACACGCACTGGATTTATTTGAACGGCGTAGTGCTGGTGTCCCCGACGGACCTGGGCCTGACGCGGGAAGGACCGGCTGGCGACGCCCTGAAACTGCCGTACATGACGGCTACGGCCTGGTATCACAAGGCGCTCCCCGCTGATCTGCAATCGAAAGACCTGACTGACGTACTGCCCGAAGTTGAAGCCTTCACGCTGGACGAATACATGCCAGCCCTGGCGCGGGCCGGATCACTGACCGACCAGAAACGCAAAGAAATTGCGGCCAAAGTGGCGCGCTACTCGGGCCTGTCGGAAACGGCCGTGATGCGGCAGAATCTGGAAATTCCGGCTAACTTCTTCTGGAAAGAGCTGCTGCGTGACAAAGGTTTTACCGTAGGTCGGCTCGATTCACGGTACCGGGGTATTGATAACATGGATGCGGGCACCGGGCCGGACTACAACGCCGAGCTGACCTCCTGGCTGCACTCCTTTACCCCCGCCATTAACATGTTCATGCGGGAAGAGCTGAACTACAAAACCGACTTAAACTACTACATGTTCGGTCCGGTACGTCCCTGGGACAGCTCAAATAACCACACGGGCGAGCAGCTCCGGCAGGCCATGTTGCAAAACCCGTACCTGCACGTGCTGGTGCAGTCCGGCTACTACGATGGTGCCTGCGATTATTTCAACGCTAAATACAACCTCTGGCAGATGGACGCGGGCGGCAAGCTGAAAGACCGCATGTCGTGGGAAGGCTACCGAAGCGGCCACATGATGTACCTCCGCAAAGAAGACCTGGCCACCAGCAACGAAAACCTGCGGAAATTCATCCAGAAATCAACCCCAAAACCAAACCAGCCCGCGAAGTATTAACAAGTAGCAGGCAAAACGGCAGGCCCACCAGTTTATGAACTGGTGGGCCTGTTTGTTTATCCGGAAGATACTTAGTTCTTCGGCGTCATCTCTGTTACGTCCAGCTGCTGAATCAGGGCGGGGTTTTCGGGGGTGAGGGTGAAAAAGATACGTAGCGTGCCGCGCTCGCCTTCAATGGGAAACCAGCCCCGTAGCTGATTTTCCGGCATTAGGTCACCCACGCGCTTCACAGTGCCAATTTTGCTGAACAGGACCTGGGTAGCTTTACGCCGGTTCTCGAGCGAATGGTCGGGGAAAAAGTTTTCGCCGAAGATGCCGCTTTGCATGGCGTTGGTCCAGTCGGGGAGGAGCTTGACCAGTTCGGCCTTGCGCTGCGCCAGTATGGGCGATACTGGTAACTGACGCGGTTTCAGCCCGGCGCCGTGGACCAGCGTATCCAGAATAGCCCAGTTGACGTTGCCGATATTCGCGTAAGTCAGGTTAGCGAACGCAACGACCGCAATCCCGTATTCGGGCATAAAACGCCACTGACTGCCGAAGCCGGGCAGCCCTCCGCTGTGCCCCACGTACTCCCGACCCTCGCCATCGCGCACCCAGCCAAGCCCGTACCCGTAATGACTGACGATGGGTGTAGCGCGACCGCCTGGAAATTTGAAGTTGGGACTAAAGCCGCTGAATGTACGGGGCAGGTGCATTTCCCGCAGGGAACTGCGTTTGAGCGGCCCCTTATCGGGGTCGTTGCGGGCGGGCCAGGCGGCCTGGTGATACGCAATGTACTTGCTGAAATCCTCGATCGAGGTTAGCAGGCCACCCATCGCTCCGTAGCTGCCATCGTGCAGCAGGTCTTCCTCAACCCATTTTCCGTCCAGCCAGCGATACCCGTGCGCCAGTTGATTGGCCGGAACGCGGGTAAATTCCCATTCCGTGTGCGTCATGCCGAGGGGCTTCAGGATTTGCTCGGTGATGTACTGCTGGTACGGCTGGCCCGACACTTTCCTGATGATCTGGCCCAGAATGGCGAAGGCCAGGTTGCTGTATTCGTAGGTGGTTTCGGGTACGTTTGACAATGATACGCCCTGCTTCAGGAAGGCCAGAAAATCAGCGTCGGGGTCAGCGAGCTGGCGGTCGCCCCAGGGGTTGTCTTCGGGGAAGCCGGCTGAATGGGCCATCAGGTTGCGAACCGTCATTGGGGGAGCATCGGCGGTGAGGGGCGTCTGCTGCCGCATTTCCGGGATGTAGGTGGTTACGGGTTCATCAAGGCGGAGTTTGCCTTCGTCACGCAGTTTCAGAATGGCCATAACGGTTACGCTCTTCGACATGGACGCAATCCGGAAAACGGAGCTTGGTGTAGCCAGGGTTTTCTTCGCTACGTCGGTATAACCCAGGCCGCCCCTGTGGACTAGTTTACCATCGATAACAAGGCCATACGTCAGCCCCGGAAAATGGTTTTTATCGGCATACTCCCGGAAAATTTTGTCGACAGCCGGATACAGCGCTTCGATTTTCTGTAAGCGGTCGCTGTCAACGAAAACAGGGGGTTGGTAGGTCTGCTGCTGCGATGCCGCTTTAGGCTGAGCCTGGACTGCAATGGACGTTCCCAGTAAAAACGCGAAGAAAAGTGCCGACCGGTTCATGAATTCGCTCAATAAGGTTAGGGGAGGGTGTAAAAATCGTACGTCAGTGTCCAGGTGAATTCCTTACCTGGTTCGGCCCGTACGGCAATGAATGGCTCCGGCGACAGGTTCGTTGGGCTCGTCCAGAAGGCCAGTTTCGACAGGGGACGATTACTCCGAATGCGGACACCCGCTTTCGTTTTCTGGTTCTCGACCCGGATATCGTAATCATCGGCCGTCGTGCCAAACCCCTTCAGACCCATGTACACGCTCTCACGGTTCAGCAGCCGCCGGTACGTAATGCGTTTGTCCTGCACGTCCAGCGCGTTGGGCAGCGAGTCGGTCGGGACGAGCGTAAAGGGGAACGTAACGGTGAAATCCGGTCCGGAAGGCTGCTCATCAATCATCAGGAAATTGTGGTCATACACATTCGATTCGATGGTCCGGGTGCCCGTGTTCTTCAGCCGGTGTTCGATCACCAGCTGCGGTTTTCCGGGTGTCAGCCGAACCGTTTTCTGATACGCGTAGGCATAGCCCGATGCATCCGTCAGCGTGTGCGTAAACGCTACCTGGTCGGCCTTCTTTTTCAGGCTACGCTGACCGGCGTTGACCAGCTCGTAGGGCGTCGTGAAGTTGTAGCGAGGTTCGTCGGGTTTACGCAGCACCCCAACCCCGATTTTAATAAACGTTTCGCCTACCTTGGCGTCATCATAGCCCAGGGTCGTAAATTCCTCAACGGGGCCCGTAATGGCGTCGTTTCCAGTAGGCTCGTACCGGGAAAACCACTTGCCGAAATAGTTGTGCCCCTTGTAAGTCAGCTTAGGAATCACCCCCGACCAGTCGAAGCGTTTGCCCCGGTAGTAGCCGGTTTCTCCATCGGGCAGATAGATCGTGGCGTCGACGATGCCATTACCGATAGCGGCCTGTGGGGGAGCGGGTTGGGCCGAAAGGGTCTGGTGAACGAAAAGAGAAACGAAACAAATAAGGGTAGTCTGGAGAGTGCGTTGGCGGGTCATTGGACGAAGAAGGGGATATAGCAACCAGTACCTAATAATCTGCTATCATTTTGACAAATATGCGATTGATATTCTGCAAGTTGGCGGATTAGTGTCTGTTTTTGCCTATTTCTACGTGAATAGAGGAGCGAACGTGTTGACGATCAGGGGAAAATAAGTAGATTTATTCGATCGCCCTATTTTCACCCTTTCTTTTATTCCAATGACCACTCGCCGATCTTTCTTCCGACAGGCGGGTACGGCTGCGGCCAGTGCCCTTGTGTTACCCGGTTTCCTACCCGAAACATTTGCGCTACCCCGCTGGACCGCAAATGCTGGTCAACAGTCGCCCGAACAATGGGCTCAGGACGAAGATTTCTGGTCCTGGGTGAAAACCGAGTATACCGTATCGCCGAATCTGCTGAACCTGAACAACGGCGGGGTGTGTCCGCAACCCAAAGTGGTGCAGGACGCCCACATCCGATTCTATCAGTACGCCAACGAAGCACCATCCTATTATATGTGGCGGATTCTGGATCAGGGACGCGAAGCCTTGCGTAGCAAACTAGCCGATCTGGCGGGCTGCTCAGCCGAAGAACTGGCCATCAACCGAAACACCACCGAAGGCCTGAATACGGTCATTTTCGGACTGAACCTGAAAGCGGGCGACGAGGTCGTGTTGACCAAACAGGATTATCCGAACATGCTCAATGCCTGGCGGCAGCGCGAAAAACGCGATGGGATCAAGCTGGTATTTCTGGACTTGAATTTGCCCAGCGAAGACGACGAATACCTGGTTCAGAAATACGTGAGTGCCTTTACGGCCAAAACGAAAGTGGTGCACGTAACGCATCTGGTGAACTGGGTGGGTCAGGTACTGCCCGTTCGGAAGATCGCCGATGCTGCCCATAAACGGGGCATCGAAGTCATTGCCGACGGGGCCCACTCGTTTGGCCTGTTTGATTTCAAAATTCCCGATCTAGGTTGCGACTATTTTGCGTCCAGTCTGCACAAGTGGCTCAGTGCGCCCTTCGGGAGTGGGTTGTTGTACGTCAAACAGGACAAGATCAAAAACGTCTGGGCGCTGCTGTCGAGCACCGAACCCGACGGACCAGATATTCGGAAGTTCGAGAGCCTGGGAACGCGTTCGTTTGCGTCGGAAATGGCCATCGGAACCGCCGTTGATTTCCACAACAGCATTGGCTCCGCCCGGAAATTTGCCCGGGCGCATTACCTCAAAAACTACTGGATGGAGCGTGTTCGCGACGTGCCGGGCGTGAAAATCCATACATCCCTCAAACCCGAGTACGCCGGAGCCGTCGGCATGTTCTCTATCGATGGTCTGACACCAGGCGAGATTGACGGGCAGTTGATGAACCAGTACAAGATTCACACCGTCGGTATTAACTGGGAAAATTTCCACGGTATCCGCGTAACCCCCCATGTCTACCACTCACCCAAAGATCTGGATCGCCTGGTAACGGCTATCACGAAAATCGCTGAGAAGCAGACCATCGCCAGTAAGCAGAAAAAGAGTTGATTTAATGATTGGCGAGACGAAGCAGGGAACCATTAGATCTCTGCAGCGTGGCCTTCGTGCAAACGCACGAAACGCCACCGGTAGGCAGACAAATTTATCAGGTATACAACCGGGGAGTTAACCGCGCCCCGATCTTCGACACAACTAACAACTACCGGTACTTTCTGAAGCAATATGCCCTGTATCTGGGTAATTACGTTGATACACAGGTCTATTGTCTAACACTCCGGTAGAAGCCATTCCCCGACAGGTAATCAACATGCCGGAGGCTGAACTAAGTCCAGTCTCCGGCAGCCAAAGGTTTCAGTTATTAACAGGGGGTAAGTCCTGAACGGGTACCCGACCCGCAAACGTCAGAATATCTATAATCCTCAATTGCCCATTTTTAGACCCAAACCGAGGAGTCCAGGTCGGATTGTTTAGGATCGAGTCGGAATTCTCTTTCAGCATCCGGATGAACACTTCAGCGACAATTCGACCGCCGACCGGGCCCAGCCGATTCCCCTTTTCCAATACTTCGGCTTCTTTCAGAATGTAATACCATAGGGGTGTTTGCTTGCAGAGTGCGCTGTTGTTCGCCGATAGAATAGCCACGGTCTTGTCATGCAACGCTTTTTGCTCGGGTGTAGCCGGGATGGTGATTTTTCTGAATCCGGGGCGTAGCAAAGGGAACGTGCCTGTTTGAATAGTTTTCTTCGGATCAGTAGGAGAAGTCAATTTTTTCGGAGCAACCGACAGAAGTGGACCAGTGAAAATTGGTACAAACAAGGTATTTTCAAACGGATTCGATTTTAATTGCGCTTCGGTCAGGGACGTAATGCCCATCTGTTGCGCAACCGACTGCCCCGTTGGCACCCCCAGGGCCAGGCCTCTCAACAGATTCCGGGAGGAGAGCATCGCCATAAAGTTCGTGTCGGGGTTGGGAACGCCGGGTAGTTTACCCATATGGAGCGCCACCCGCGTATCAATCTTCCGGCCTTTATTTTCTGCCTGATGGGTATCCGTTGAGAAGAAACGAGTCCAGTTTAAACGCCAAAAAGCGTGAGCGTTTCCCGAAAGACTGGTCTGGCCGCCCTGTCCTGTGAACAGAAAGGCGTTAAAAAATAACTCGTTCGGGAAATTATTGTTGAAATTATACGTATCCCGGATCATACTGTGACCAAACCGATAGGCCCCGACCGAAAACTCAACCGGCATGCGGATTGCGCCGGTAAATGGGTTAAGCGGATTTTTGAAGAATTTCAACCCATTCTGTAAAATGTCATCAACCGTAACTTCCCCACAGATTGTCCGAAGGAAATCGTTTAGTGTAGCCCACTGGTAGTGACGCCGGACTTCACGCTGGGCAATGGCAAACAGGTCAGCATCCGATAGACCAGGGCTTTCCAGCTTAAGCGCATCCACAACGGCATTGTGGTAGCAGAGGAATCCCAGATGCATTTGCTGAACGATCAAATTTTCGTCGTTCCGATTATCGCCAATAAGGGGAGCCAGACCGTCCTGATCACGGGGAATGTCAGTAATCATCCCTGACCCATTAATGCCCCCCGTCTTTATCGGTCCAGTTTTTAATTTGATTCCGGCATACAGGTGAGAGCTCAATGTCGGACCCCGCCCGTAAACCGAATCCAGATCAAAATTGGGGGTGCGCAGATTACTGATTTTAGTAGCGTCCTGTAGTTCAGTCAGCGTTGACGTATCATCCCGCGTAATGTCATGGTCCAGAAACTGTCCAAAATACGTGTAGCCCGAATCAACAATCGAGTCGTTGACTTTTGGGTCAGATAAGTTACCTGTCAATGTCAGATCGAGCATGGATTTGCCAAGATCTTTCATGGTTTGTTCGTTCACCGGCGTAAACGCCAGCCGTTCGGTAGCACCGTGCTTGAACATGTAGGTGAATGTGTCCCGAATACGGAGACGTGTAATTAGGTCATTGGCATTAACACGTGAAATGTCACGAATTAATCCATGATGACGGCCCAGCGCCATGAGGGGCTGCTTTTCGGCATCGGCCAGCGTAATCTGCTGCACCGAACCATCATCCAGTCTAAAGTTTAGTTTGAGATTTTGCAGCTCGGCAGACATGCCTGCGGCTGTCGACGTCGTGGAGGGCTCCATACGTAGGAAAAAAGTAAAAGAAGGGGTTAGGGAAAAAAGAATATAGGCGCGGTGGCTTACGGCTGGCCAGTCTGTAAGCATATCTATCGGCTAGCGTCGATAGCTGTCGGTAATCGCTAACATGCCTGTGTTAGCAGGATGAAAATAGAGGGGTACAATCAGTTGACTGCCAATTAATTGAGGGAACGGTAGTCGTTCTTTTTAACGCACAGCTATCCGGGAAAAACCAGTCGCGCCCAGCCAGCCTATCACCAGCCATCCCCCAACGGGCAATCCGAACATGATCGAGATCAGGCCGATGATGAACGCCCAGAATACGCTGGTCTGCCAACGCTCGGGGGTAATGTTCCGGGTAGCAGCCAGGCTGTGCAGCAGCAGCAACCAGCCCCAGCCCGTCAGCCAAAGCCCGATACCGTAAATCAGCGAAACCTTATCCGGACAGTTGCGTAAGATAATCAGCAGTTCGGGGAGCCAGATCAGACCGTACGTGAGGACGTAGCGGCCCAGCCGCTGAAACCAGAACAGCGGGAGATTAGGCAGAAGCAGTAGGTAACGTTGCTCGAAAGCGTGCTGCTGACGACCGACCTGCGAGTGCGCAATGATAGCCAGCATCAGCCCGATAAGCAGTAACCGCTGGTCATAATCGTCGGTGGGGTACAGGCGGCAAACACCCACCAATAAAAGCATAGAAATCGTTTTGGTCAGCACCAGCGATAGCGGCTCCTGTCGCAGCCAGTACGTAGGATAGAACAGTACATAAGGCAACTGAACGGACAAGGACGGGAGCGTCAGCGAAAAAGGAACAGGATTGCGCGGCCGAAAATCCGCGGCTGCAGCACCACAACCAATCAGGGCTATTAAAATAAACACAATGGCACTGAGCGATCCCCAGGTCTGATAATGGACCGCGCGAGCCAGCATCCAGGCTGCATACCCAATGACTGGCAGAAGCAATTGGGTAGCCAGTCCTAACCAGACTAAATACCGGTTCACGGGTGGAACGAGTCGGAACGTTCGCAAAAACAAATGCTCGGGTATCAGCAACTGATTTCTGACAAAACTAATCGTTCGCCAGGCGTACAAACCCCAGCCCACGAAAACCAGACTGAGCAGAAAAGGCGAACCCAGCGCAGCCGTGATGAGGGCTTCGTGGTCCATGGGTCGCATAAAACCAAAGGCCAGCAAGACGACAATCATCAGCGTTCCGGCGTTGCGGACGTAAAAGGGAAGTACCAGGGTGCGGTATAGGACAGTAAACATAGGCGCTAACTCACCGTTGTGATACCACCGTTACCAACTTGCCAGACGCACGAAATGGGAAGACCCGTCAGGCCAATATCCTGGTGTGAGGTGAGCCAGAATGATACGTTCTGCTCGCTATGAAGCAGCCGGATGTAGCCAAACAACCTGGCCGCGGTTGCTACGTCCAGGGTCGTCAGGGGTTCATCGAGGAGGATAAGGCGGGGAGAGCCCAGAAACGCCAGCAAAAGGGACAGCTTCTTGAGCATACCACTGGAAAACGTACCCGTTGGCTGTGTCCAGAAGGCGTCGACGCCCAACAGTTTAGCTAGGGTATTAATCTGATCGGCTGGTGCCCGTTTGGTCTGACCCACAAAACCCGCCAGGTCGCGGGGTGTCAGAAAAGCAGGGTAGAGGGGTTCGGCCTCGGCGTAGTTGACACGCAGGCGATAGGCAACCGGGTCGCGGTTAATGTCATACTGCTCACCCAGCGTAACGGTTCCCGAGAAGGGAAGCAGGCCCGCTATGGTTCGGAAGAACGTCGTCTTGCCGGAACCGTTGCTGCCCTGGAAATAATGCAGACCAGGCGTAAACTCAAGCGCCGGAATGGTCAGGACGGGGCGCCCTTCGTATGACTTCGTGAAATTGGTGACGGTGAGCAAGGGGAAGCAGTTGACGGTATGAGCCAGCAAGATACCCGTAAAGTACGTTGTGCGCTAACCTCTTTCCTTAGCGTGAAAGAGGTTAGCGCACAAACAAGCGTTACTAAGCCGCTGTCGCTACTGATTAATGATCCCGGATTACCTTCAGCGTGCGGGTTTGTCCGTTTGCCGTCGTGTGGAGCAGTAATAGTCCAGGGGCTTGCTGGTGTAGGTCGAACGATTGCTTCTCCGCGGTTCCAGCCTGCTCAATGAAGCGTTGGTCAATCACTTTCCCTCGACTATCAATCAAACGCATCTGCACCGATTGGCCTGCCGCGCCCGATATGGATACCTGTACGGATTCGCGAACCGGATTGCCTAAGAGGTCTACTGACAACGACGTAGTGTTTTCCTCCTGGGAAGCTACGCGTGCCCGGCCGCAGGCACCTTTGATGTCAAAAACGTACATCGCTACCTCGCCATGCTGACGTGCCATCAACGTCAGGGGCGTAGCATCGTAAGCCGTGCGTAATTCCGTGTCAACGAACTGGCTCGGATTGTTTGTCCAGCCCGTAATGCCAGCGGCTGCGTACTCGATTGGCGACCCGTCCCCGCCGGATATGCGGAACGTAATGGCCCCCGTCTGGCAGTTGTAGGTAGGCGTCAGTAGGCGAAGAGCCGTTGCTGACGAATCCACGGGCAGCTGTTGGCAATACGCGCCGAAATCAACTACGTAGCTCACGGTCTGTCCGCTCTGCGTCGCCTGAATCGTAACAGGTTTAGGATCGTTGCGGAGTTCCTGCTCGATGGTGCCAAAATCGTCGGTCAGCCGGACGCGCGTGACGCCCGGTGCTGTGTATGTAATTGGCGTGCCATCGCCCCCTGTCGTTCGGAACACGATGGCTCCCGTCTGGCAGTTGTAGGCAGGCATCAGCAAACGGAACGTCGTCGCAACGGCCGAACCACCCAGTTTAACCACCCAGGTAGCTACCGTATTGCCGGTTCTACCCGTTACGTCACCATCAGTTGAATTGGTCGTGCCGGCCACCAGATACCCGCCATCATTGGTAGCCAGCAACGACGTCGGTACGTCGCGGCCTGAGCCCCCGAAGGACTTTGTCCAGCCAATAGCTGACTCGTTCGTGAAACTGGTCAGGCGGAAATCACGCTGGTTAGAGGCTGTGCCGTCGAGAATAATACGGTTGTCTGTTCCGTCGCTGACCAGCGCGACGGGTGCGTAGCCGCCTGGTAACGTAAAAGCGGCCGTGCCGTCACCGCTTCCATTGGGGGCTATAGTCAGCGCCAGCCCAACGCCGGTAGCTCCCGATCCGACTGCGGTGTAGCGGTTGTCGGTGGCGGGATTGGCCATAACATCCCGCAGGGAGTCAAGCACCGGGTACGTATTCTGCCAGACAAGGTTGTACTTACTATCCAGCTTGATGGCCAGCCCCTGACTGCTGTTGGTGCCTTTGGTAGTGGCTTTTCCAATCAATAGATAACCGCCGTCTGTGGTCTGAATGGCTTTGCGAATAACCGGCGTTTGCGCCTGATTTGCTGTCGAAAAACGGATTCGCCATTGTCCTGTTATGTAACCTTCGGTAGATACCGTAGCCAGAGTGAGGTAGGAGAGGGCGTCGCTAAACGCACCAATCAACAGGAGCTTGCCGTTCGCGGTCGTTACCAGCGCACTGTTCGTAAGTTGAGCGCTTTTGTCAGTTCGCTCAACGGTTTTGAGCCAGGTCGTTTGTCTGTTCGCGTTCAGTTTAGCGAGGTAGTACCGGTTGAGCACATCCATCGCCAGCACAACCACACCATCGTCGGGAGTCGGAGTCAGCGCAATCGTCTTTTGAACGGCTACGTACCCCGCTGTGCTGTCGGAGTAAGTAGTGGGAATGGCCTGCGTCCAGACCAGATCGCCGGTTGTCGACAGGCGAACCAGCGTAGTACCGGTCAGCACGGCATACCCACCACTACTAACATTAATGGCCTTGACCGGAGTGTCGGCCATCAGGTTAGCTGTCTCGATGGAGCGTTGCCATTGGAGAACGGGTAGTGGCGTTGTCTGAGCCTGAGTGCGGAGGTACGCTAGTACCAGGCATAGTATACATAGCCACCAACGGGATCGCATTGGGTACTGGTTTCCCATAGCATTAGTAAGAATAGAATTACTGCTGCCCTATAGTACCCATCTGGTTGGTTAAGGTTGAAAAATGACCTTAAATGTGATAAAACGGGATTGGGTATAACCGGCTAATTGCCAGACGAGTACTTAAAAAAACTGACAAAAGGCGCGCTGGGATTTTGCCGTTAGGGTCGTAGACTTACTATTTGTAACCCCTGTCTAACTATCCCAGAAAAGATCAGTTAAGCGATATGATCAATTAAGCGAACAATGGCATGAATCGTTTTACGGACTTATTCAAGAGTATCTTAGACGTATCGTCGACGCAGTCGCGGAAGGAGTTCCTGAAGCTAACGGGACGGACAATCGCCGTTGGTACGGCCGGTGGCTTTCTAACAACTTACGGCCGTAGTCAGCCACCCCGCGGAGAACGCTCGGCGGTAATGCCGGCCGATACCGTCCCCAAGATTCAGCCGGTTTCGCCACCCGCGCAGATTCCACCGAAGGTGACCGATCCAATCGTGCTCGAACCCATCCGGGGCGATGCGGACCGGCAAACACCGCCCCTCCCGTCTCCGCAGCCGCCCGACACCCGCGTCGGCTATGCCGTCGTTGGGTTAGGGCACTTAACGCTGGAAGAAATTCTGCCGGCTTTTGGTCAGTGTCAGAAGTCGAAGCTGGTTGCCCTGGTGAGTGGGAGTCCCCAGAAAATGCAGAAAGTGGCGCAGCAGTACGGCGTTAAACCGCAGAACTGCTACAGCTATGAAACCTACGACAATCTGAAAAATAACCCGGAAGTACAGGTCATTTATATTGTGTTGCCCAACGCCATGCATGCTGAATACACCATCCGTGGGGCTCAGGCGGGTAAACATATCCTGTGCGAGAAGCCAATGGCAACCTCCTCCGCCGATTGTCAGGCTATGATCGATGCCTGTAACAAAGCCAATCGTAAACTGATGGTGGCTTACCGGATCCAATACCAGCCTCATAATCGGTACGTACGCGAACAGGTCCGGCAGAAAGTGTACGGTGCCCCCAAGTTTCTGGAGCTGTTCAATACGCAGGTGGAAGCAAATCCGCAGCACTGGCGCCACATCAGAGCCCTGGCGGGCGGGGGTGCCCTGCCCGATATTGGTTTGTATTGCCTGAATACGGCCCGGTTTATTTTAGGGGAAGAGCCAAACGAAGTGTTTGCCTATCAGTACAGCACACCGGGCAACCCCTTGTTTCGGGAGGTAGAGGAAATGGTATCCTGGCAGATGAAGTTCCCCAGCGGTATTATTGCCAATTGTGGTACCCACTACTTCGCCCACGAATCCCGGCGCTACCGGGTGATGTCGGAGCGGGGCTGGCATAACATCGAAAATGCCTTTGCCTACAATGGACAGCAGTTGCAGGTCGCCTATGCCGAAGGGCAAATCGAGCATCGGGACGAGCGGGAAATACCGGAGAAAGATCAGTTTGCGACCGAAATGGACCACTTCTCCGACTGCGTGCAGCAGGACAAGAAGCCATTTACCCCCGGCGAAGAAGGGTTACAGGATCAAAAAATTATGGAAGCCATCTACCAGTCGGCGCAGGAAAAACGACCGGTTTCGCTACCAACGGTTACAAAGATCGACGCTTTTCGGGGCCCTGAGCCACAATTGACGTAAACGCAGGGGAACGCTGTCACAGGCAACAAGGCAGTCTCTACACAAGCTGCCTTGTTGCCTGCAGTTATGATCCGACTCTATATCGTCTGTAATGCCGACGCGATAGGACGATTAGACGATTAGACGGGTTCCTGATCAAAATCAAGCTGCTCAATCAACGATCGCAACAAGTCGCTGGCCTTTCCTCGTCGGCTGTTAGAGGCCGATTGGCCAGCCCATAGGGAGATAAGTTCCGGAATATTATTTTGCTGGGCATACGCCCGTAAGCCGGCCGTCAAGCTATTCTGATACGTATAATAAGGGATAGTCAGAGTCGCCTGCTCCACCTGCTCCATGAAGCGATTCGTAATACCTCTGGCCCAGCGGCCGGAAAACGCCCTGGTCAACGCTGTTGAGGTATCGCTGGCTGACAGAACGGCGGTCTTATACGCTTCGCTGGCCGCGCTTTCGTCGGAAGCCAGAAAAAAGCTGCCTAATTGTACACCCTCTGCACCAAGTACAAAAGCAGCCTTGACTGTTCTGGCGTCGAACAAACCGCCAGCGGCAATCACGGGCAGTGATACTGCATCTACGATCTGGGGGAGTAAAGACAGTGAACCTACTTGAGGCAGGGGACCATCGGTCAGAAATGTACCCCGGTGGCCGCCAGCTTCTACACCCTGAGCGACTACGATATCGACGCCCGATTCTTCCAGTAAGATGGCCTCCCGAACACAGGTTGCTGTTCCGATTAGCGTGCTGCCCTGCTGCTTAAGCTGGTCAACGACAGCGGGCTCCAGCAGACCAAATGTGAAACTTACGATTGGAATCTGTTCGTGCAGAAGTACCTCGATCTGATCCTGGTAGCTGTAAAAGTTAAATTCAGTTAGTGCGGGTCGCGAAAAGGGAATACCATAGTCCTCGTAAATCGCTTCCAGCAGGTTCAGCATAGTGTCTATATCAGCCTGACTGGTAGAAACCGATGTTTCGTGAGCAAAGAGGTTGACGGCAAACGGTTTGTCTGTTTTGCTTTTGGTGGCCAGAATAAGCTCGTGCGTTTTTTCGGGCGATAGCCCACCAACCGGCAGTGAACCCAGCCCGCCGGCGTTAGCTACGGCAGCCACCATAGCCGGTGTCGTTACGCCCAGCATCGGGCCTTGTAGGATGGGGTAGGCAATAGCCAATTGCGTGGTTAGTTTCAACGACGTAATCAGGTATGAACAACGTTCACAGTATAGACCGGCTAAGTTATAGGATGAACTAGCTGACTAGGCTACGTGACCTTAAGTCAGCTCCTGAAAAGCAAAAAAAAAACAGCCCATTAGCAGGCTGCCTTGTTGCTTAGGTCTTTGTCGGGAAAATCTTACTTCAGCGAGCCTGTTGCCGTAGCAGCCTGGGGCATAGAAATGCAGTTTCCTTGTAACCAATCCCGTTTCAAACGTAAAACTTCGTTGTTTAACTGCTGTAAGGTTGGTGGTTTTGTAATAAAACCATTGGCTTTCAAGAGGGTCGCCTGCTGACGGTCTGAAAGCTGGTCTGATGTTGTCAGCATGATAATAGGAATGGTATCGTACGATGGATTCTGGCGAATAATTTTCAGCGCTTCCATACCCCCCATAAAAGGCATGTTAATATCCAGAAGAACCAAACTGGGCAAATAATCCGTCTGAGCCAGCGCCTGGATTAACTCTTCCCCGTTACTAAGGAGCCGCAATCTACATTCTGGACTGGATTGCTTAAAAACTTCCTTAACCAAATACCGGTCGTCTTCATCGTCATCCACCAGGAAGACGCACGCCTTAAACAATGAATTCATACGTAGTTGTCGTTCGATGAATAAACCCAGTGCTTTTCTGAATAGTTCATGATTTCATATATAAAAAATGCAAAACAAAAGCCAGGTTCATCAGGCAATAATCTGATCTATACAAAGCCAGATAGCAGCCCTAATTATAGATTGTTGGTTTCTGTAACCGGTAAGTTACAGGGGCGAATCTTAGTATAATACAACAGTGTCGTTTTCGTCGCTGGGCCAGATTTGCGGACCTGGAAAGGCTTTTGGCCTACCATTTAACGCTTACGCGAACACCGCCCAGCCCATTCCGCGCCGGAGCGGCATTATAGAAGCGATTACCGAAAGCGTTGAGGTCGTAACCCAATGAATACACCTGATTCAGCAGGTTGTCGCCACTCGCATAAACGTCGACCGTCCAGGCGTTGCCCAGTGACCGGCGAACGCCCAGCGTAGCCTGTAGCAGTCGCGTTGGGCTGGCTGATAGGGTATTGGCATCGTTGAGGAAGAATGGATTCAGGAACTGGTACGTCACGTGCGCGTACAGGCCGGGTTTCGTTTCCAGGTCCAGCCCGGTAACGAGCGTTACCGGCGCGACGCCCGGAATGCGATTATTCGATAAATCCGCCGTTCCCTGCTGATAATCACGGAACCGATAGTTCGTCAGCGTCAGGCTATGCCAAAGCCGAAGCAGCGAAACGAACGATGGGGTAGATGAGTTTGACGGCAGGATAAAATCATACGACAACTGGCCCTCAATTCCCTGTTGACTCGTGCGCCCCGCGTTTACAAAATATTCGGCCCCCGCAGCGTCAGACCGGCGGACGATGGTTTCGGTGAGCTGGAGTTCGTAAGCGGCCAGGTCGAACCGGAAGCGACTGTTCAACGCTGATCCACGCAGACCGATTTCGTAACTGGTACCGCGTTCGGGATTGAGTGTCGCGTTGAATCCGCCCGCCGACGGGCGAACCTCCTGGCTCGAAGGGGTCGAATAGCCCGTGCTGATGCTGGCAAAAGCCGATATGTTGGGACCAAACGTACGTAACAGGGCGACACGGGGTAACCAGACCGGCTGGAACTGGCGGTTCAGCAACGTAGCGGGTAAGGATCCCGCGCTTCGGATGGGGAACCTCGTAAATCCGTAGCGGCTGTCGTTACGGCTGATCCCCGCTGTCAGGCGGAAGCGGGCGGGCAGTTCGAGTTCGGCCTGCGCGAAGAGCGTGCTTTGCCGGGCAATCAGTTCTTCATCGGTCTGAATGGTGTCGGCTACGCCCCCCCGGTTGCCGAAATTACGGTCGACCGTGAAATTGCGGAGGTATTCAGCACCCACCGTGAAGGTAGCGGGCAACGGTCCGTCGGGCAGGCGGAACTGCGTAACGGTCCGACCGCCAAGACCCTGATCAGTACGTCGCTCGTAGTTGGAAATAAACGGGTTAGCGAAATCAGTCGTTGAGCCGTAAATAACCGTTGTGTTCTGAATCCGGTCGTTCCAGCGGTACTCCTGCGATACACCCAGAAACCCTATTTTCTGATAAATACCCGCCTGTTGCTGAACGCTGCCGGGCAGGGTAGGCGTTGCTGGTCGCGCTGCGCGGGGATTTGCCTGGAACTGCGCGGCTGTCAGACCACCGGGCGTCTGATAATGCAGATCCGAATACAGACCCAGTACCGAGATAGTTCGTTTCGGACTCACGGTAAACGAAGCGGTCAGGCTCAGATTATCCCGTACCACAGCGCTGTTTTCCCGGTAACCGTCGCTCTGCAGGTGATTGTAATTGAGTGAAATGGCCGAGTTATTGCGTCCGGTCTGCACAGAAACGCCATTGCCGTACAGGCCGTAGCTGCCTCCCAGCGCCGATAGCTCAACGCGGGTTTGTCCCGCGGGAACAGACAGGCCGCTGAACAACAGGGTACCCCCCGTGCCGGCTCCGTACAAACTGCCCGATGGCCCCTTAATGACTTCAACCCGGCCGAGTGACCGGACGTCCAGCGCATTCAGGGGGGTATTGCCCCCAGCGTCGGTCAGCGGAATTTCGTTCCAGTAGGTCTTGACGTTACGTACCCCGAACGGCGACCGGATGGCACTGCCCCGAATCGCAAGCCGGTAGCTGCCCGGGGAACGTTCGTCGGCCCGGACGCCCGGCAACGTATTAAGCGCCGGCACCAGCGTGGGCGTACCAAAGCGCTGATTCAGATCCCGGCGCGTCAGCAGACCGATGGACGCGGGAGTTTCCAGCAACCGTCGGTTGGTGGCGTAACCCCGCACAACGACCTCGTTCAGTTGGAGCGTATCCTCCAGCGAAGACGTAGCGGGCGTTTGCGCAAACGATGCCAGGGGGAAAAGAGAAGCAAAGGCGAAGAGTACTGTAGACGATTGGGCCATAAAAGCGAGCGAACTATACGCAAAGCTATACGCTGTAAAACGCGTACCGGTTCAGAATACCAAAATAAATTACCGCTACCGGGCCACCTCAATTTTATATTTCTTTCCTTTCATCTTCTGCTGGCTGATACTGGCCAGCAGTCCCGCTACTTTTTCGGTACGAACGGCGGCAAACGACATGAAGTCCTGCACGTCAATGCGGCCCAGATCCCCTTTGTCAAGCCCCCCTTTCTGACGGAAGAAACCCACGATGTCTACCTTGTTCACTTTGTTCTTCTTACCGCCACTGATGTACAATGTCTGAAAGTCAGGCGGATTTGGGAGAGGTTGCTGGGTGCTGGGGAGCCGGAACTCGGGAAGTGCTGTGGGGAGATAACTAGGATAGATCTCATCGCGGTGCACGATCACATACACCGTACCCGATGCCTGCATCCGGGCGGTGCGTCCGTTTCGGTGCACAAACTCTGGCTCGTGGGGCGGCAGATGGTAGTGGATGACGTACTTCATTTCGGGGATATCCAGGCCACGGGCCGCCAGATCGGTCGTAACCAGGTAGCGGACACTCCCGTTCCGGAACTGAATCAGCGCTCGTTCGCGGTCCTCCTGTTCCATGCCACCGTGATAGGCGCGGGCGTAGATACCCCGTTCGGTCAGCAGGGCGCTGCATCGGTCGGCCGTTTCCCGGAGGTTGCAGAAGATCAGGGCTGGTTCGGAGTCAAGGGTGCAAAGCAGATCAAACAGGGTGTCGATCTTGTCTTTCCGTGTCGCATAGACGACCTCTGTTGTGAGGTTTCCGGTCTGCGTATCGTCGGGGATAAACGTCAGGATTTTGGGCGACTGGAGCCCCACAAAATCAGGAATGGTCAGGCTGGCCGTAGCCGATACCAGTACGCGCTGACGCAGGTCCTGTAGTCCATCGATAATGAAGGCCATTTCCTCCTGAAAACCCAGCGTCAGTGATTTGTCGAACTCGTCCAGAATCAGCGTATGAATACCGTCCCGCGCAAATGATTGGCGGTCGATATGGTCAGAAATGCGGCCGGGTGTACCAATCATGACGGCTGGCGGATTGCTTAAATTCCGAATCTCGGTGTCGATGGAATGACCGCCGTAGCAAACGTTCACTTTGTACCCCGTCGCCATGGTTTTCCAGACCTGTTCGATCTGCAAGGCCAGTTCGCGGGAGGGAACCAGAATCAGGCACTGTACCCCCTTGTGACCGGGGTTGAGCAACTGAAGCATTGGCAGCAGGAAGGCGACGGTTTTGCCCGAACCAGTAGGCGCAATCAGAATGGTGTCGGTAGTCGTCTGGATAGCCTGCTGAGCGGCCAGCTGCATCGGGTTCAGGGCCGTGATCCCTAGATTCGCCAGAAGCTGATCTGGCTGTTGGGGTGTTATCATGCCCTAAAAGTACGGCAAAGACGAGAGGGTTATGGACAGGATTACAGGATTTGAAGGATTTTTATCATCCTCTTGCAGTAAACCAGGAGGATTTTTATCATCCTTCTAATCCGCCCGGCGGCCACCGTGGCGCGGCCCGGCTGTAATCCTGTCCATTTAATTCGGTAGCTTCATCCGGTACAGGCGGAACGGGTAATCGACTTTATCATGGCCGTCGTTATATTTCTTCGTCCGGTGAATCTGGGCGGCTGTCATGTACAGATAGCCATCCCAGCCCACAGCGAAGCTATCGGGCCACAGAAAACGACTGTCTTTGGCGAGGGTTTCGAGTTTGCGATCCGGCGTCAGATAACGCACTGCTTTGTTTGGTGAATCCGTCAGGTAGACGTTGCCTTTGGCGTCGGAAGTCATGCCGTGTGATACGCCGGTCTCAGCCACTTCTTCCACGTGTTTAGCAACCTCCGCCGGGCTTAGGTCAGGATTCCGCAGGTACTGCGTTTCGATCCGGTACAGCTTGGTCTGATTAATGGCCCGGTAATAAAAATACTTGAAATCGTCGGTCAGAGCAATGCCGTTGACTTTGCTGCTGAACGATTTCCCTTTGTCGTCCTTTACTTCCTTGCCATCAATTTTGAGCTTGAACTCCGGATCGGCTTTGGTCGATTTATCATCCTGAAGCAGGTTCCGGCTCTTACCCGTTTTTAAATCGAGTACGACGATAGTGGCCCGCTTGGGGTCCGACAGGTACGCAAACTGGTGCTCAGTATCGATACGTACGTCGTTCAGGGCCGTTTTTTCGCGGGGCAGGTCTTCAAAGCGGAAGATCTTCTCGACCTGATCATTCGCCAGGTTGATCTTCATCAGCTTGACTCCGTCCGGAATGGTTGCCTCTTCGCCGGGGTTGCCGGGATCGAGTACCCAAAGCGCGTTGGTTTTGTCGACAAACAGCGCCTGTACGTTCATAAACCGATCTTTGGGCTTCGTCGAATCCCATTGATTCCATTCGGCGTTGGGGTAAGGCTTCCGTTGTCCCGGTCCGTTACCAAGGTTGACGATCTCGGCCAGACCATAATCGTAGTTCTCCGGCTTCTTGGGGAACGTAATAAAAATCCGTCGTTCTTTGGAGACGCCTACGCCGATGGGCTGGTGTTTGCCGAACTCAGCTACGGTCTCCACATTGGGCGACTGGCCGGGGGCGGAACTGGACTGGGCGTTAACCGCTAGACTACTCATAAGAAGAGATACAGCAAAAAGTGTCGTTTTCATGCGTTGATTGACTAATTAGCTCTCTAACGGTGGTCCGGTGGGAAGGTTTCAAAAACTTACTACCCGCTGGAGCGCTACACCATAGGCTCAGCTTCACCGGTTTTTGTAACCTTCGCCTGCGTACGGCGGTTAGGTGGGAGCAATACTCGTCAACGTTATGATTATTTCTTTTACGCGTCGGCTGCTTCCGTTCCTGTTAACTATTATCGGCGCAGCAGCCTGGGCGCAGTCTACAACCTACGCCACTATTGGCCACATTGTTCGCACGGACCCCAAACTGAACCAGCTCATTCCGGCGGATGCAAAAATCGAAATTATAGGCGCTGGCTTCGGCCACCTGGAAGGTCCCGTCTGGGTAAAAGACAGCAACTGCCTGCTGGTGAGTGATACCAAAGCGCAGATCACCTACAAATGGTCGCCAACGAAAGGACTATCGAAATTTTTAGAGAACACCGGCTACACCGGTCAGATGCCCTACAGCGAAGAACCCGGCAGCAATGGAATGACGATCGACGGGAAAGGGCGGCTGGTCATGTGCGAACACGGCGACCGGCGTGTTGCTGTTCTGAGGCTGGATGGTAAATGGGGGAAACAAACGCTGGCTGATAGTTACCAGGGAAAACGCTTCAGTAGCCCCAACGACATAGTGGCGCATACGAATGGGAGCCTGTATTTCACCGACCCACCGTATGGCCTGCCGAAAAAAGAGAAAGACCCGACGCGGGAGATGACCGTTAACGGTGTATACCAGATGATGCCGAATGGTACGGTTAATCGGCTCATCAGCGATATGACGCTGCCCAACGGACTCGCTCTCTCGGCCGACGGAAAAACCCTCTACGTATCCCAATCGGATTCGCTGAAGCCGCTCATTCGGGTCTATCCAGTGCTGGCAAATGGCAGCCTGGGGAAAGGTAAGGTCTTTTTCGATGCTACGTCGGTGCCTAAACTCCGGGATAAGGAAGTACCGGACGGACTCAAAGCCGACCGCGACGGAAATATCTGGGCGGCTGGTCCGGGAGGGTTGCTGATTATCTCACCCGCGGGTAAATTGCTGGGTCGGATTGATACGGGCGAAGTGATTGCCAACTGCGCCTGGGGAGACGACGGTTCGACGCTTTACATTACGTCCAATACGTTCCTCTGCCGGATAAAAACCACCGCCAAAGGGATCATACCCGGTAAATTATAATGAACGAATTAAGGCGAGCCATAAGCGAATCAAGCGGAGTGGCTTGTCTGTGTAGATTAGCTAACCAAATCAAGCGGCACGATTTTGTCGCTTTTTTTGTATATTTGGCATAATGCTATTGGATTACTGTAGCGACTGTTTGCTGGCCAGGATGTTAAGGTCAGCGTTGTATCACCTTCACAAGCTGTTACCTTGACATTTTCTGAATTTAATCTCCACGACGACCTGCTGGCCGGAGTGGACGCCATGAACTACCTGAAGGCTACACCCATTCAGGAGATGGCCATCCCCAAAATCATTGACGGGCGCGACCTCATCGCCAGCGCCCAGACGGGAACCGGTAAAACAGCGGCCTATCTGATTCCGCTCCTCGACAAAATCTCCCACGCCGATCACGATCACACCAGTACGCTGATTCTGGTGCCCACGCGGGAACTGGCCAAGCAGATCGACGAACAGGTCGAAGGATTCGGCTATTTCGTGCAGGCGACCAGTATTGCCATCTACGGGGGCGGCAAGGGCGACGAGTGGGACAAGCAGCGGAAAGCACTTGAAACCGGTGCTGATATTATCATTGCAACGCCCGGTCGGCTCATTGCCCATATGCAGCTGGGCTACGTTAAGTTCGATAAAATCAGCTATCTGGTGCTGGACGAAGCCGATAAGATGCTCGATATGGGCTTCTCGGACGACATTCTGAACATCGTTGACAAGATTCCAAAAGAGCGGCAGACACTCTTATTTTCGGCTACGATGCCGAACAAGATCCGGGAGTTTTCGAAGCGGATTCTGAATGAGCCGGAAGAAATTCGACTGGCGGTATCGAAGCCCGCAGCTGGTATCGATCAGCAGTTTTACATGGCGTACGATAATCAGAAGCTGCCGCTGCTGGCGCATCTGATTAAAAACAGTCCGACGCCGGTGAATAACATGGTCCTGTTCACGTCGCGCAAATCGGAGGTGAACGGTATCGTCCGGACGTTGAGCAAACTGGGGTACGAAGCCCGCGGTATCAGCTCGGATCTGGACCAGGACGACCGCGAAGTGGTACTGCGTGATTTCAAAAATAAAGCCTTCCCGATTCTGGTCGCCACCGACGTGCTGTCGCGGGGGATCGATATCGACAATCTGACGCACGTTGTCAACTACGACATTCCGCGCGACGCCGAGGATTACGTGCACCGGATTGGTCGTACGGCCCGGGCCGCCACGACTGGAACCGCTATTACGTTCGTCAGTGATCAGGATCAGCGCCGGGTGGTGAATATCGAAAAACTCATCGAACGCGAACTGGACAAACGGTCAGTAACCGAAGAGCTGGGTATGGGCAAAGCGCCCGAATTTGACCCTCGTCGGTTCGGCGGCCCCCGCGACAAGAACAGCCAGGGCCGGGGCAAGGACCGGAACCGGGGCCGCGGTGATCGTCCTGAGCGCCCCCGCTCGTCAACCTCTTCTGAACAAAGCGAAACCGGCGAACCCAAAGCAAACAACAACCGTCGGCGCAACAACCGCCGGTCCGGTCAGGATAGACCCGGTCAGGATAGACCCGGTCAGGACAGACCCGGTCAGGACAGACCCGGTCAGGACAGACCCGGTCAGGACAGACCCGGTCAGGACAGACCCGGTCAGGAAAGACCCGGTCAGACTGAGCCCCGGCATATAAACGCTGAACAGCCTGGTTCCGGCCCAACGGGCGATGGCGTAGAAAGCGGACATCTGGAAGGGGTACCGCCAACCCTGACCCACCCGTCGGACAGTACCTCTGGTCAGGCATTGGGCGCGTTTGCCGGTAAGGCCGACGGGGAAACCGGAGCCAAACCTAAACGCCGGAAAAAACGTCGTCGCGGACCGAAGCGGGAAGGCGAGGGGAATACCCAGCCGACCGCCGATCAGTCGCCCGCGCCCGTCACCGAATAGACTGATAACTAGCTCGATCAGGAGCGAAAAGCGCCCAGCTTCTCTGTGTAAGCCGGGCGCTTTTATTTGTTGTGGCTTCACATAAGTTCAAAATAATATTTTGGGGTTGAACGGAGCGCCAAGCGGATTGTGTATTTTTGCCAGTTACCAACCCAATCATCAACTGGTAAATTACATGATAAAACATTTCCTGACAGGACTGTTTGTGGCCAGCCTGGCCTACGGGGCAATGGCACAAACGACGTTCCCGAACAATGGGGTGTACGACGAGCGACCGGGGGTATATGCCTTCACCAATGCCACCATCGTCGTCGACCCAAAAACAACCCTGCAAAACGCGACGCTGCTCATCCGGAACGGGCGCGTCGAAGCCGTTGGTACCAACGTAACCCTGCCGGCCGGGGTGGTAGCTACCGACCTGAAAGGCAAGCGGATCTACCCTGGCCTGGTCGAGATCGACTCAGACTACGGCATGCCTGAAATCCGGCGTGCACCCGGTGGCGGTGGCCGCGGTGGGGCTCCCCAGCTGGAGTCGAACAAGAAGGGACCCTATTACTGGAACCAGGCCGTTCAGCCCGAAAACGAAGCCAGTCTGCTGTTCAAAGCCGATGAGAAAAAAGCCGACGAACTGCGGAAACTGGGCTTCGGCGCTACGCTCACCCACAACCACGATGGGATTATCCGCGGCACGGGCGCGCTGGTGACCCTGGCCGACGACCGGGAGAATAGGGTGGTGCTGATGCCTACCGCAACGACGCACTACTCGTTCAGCAAAGGCAGCTCGACGCAGACCAGTCCCAACTCCATGATGGGAACGGTTGCCGTGATCCGGCAGGCACTGTACGACGCCGACTGGTACAAACGGGCGGGTAGCAAAGAGCAGGCAAACCTCTCGCTCGACGCCCTGAACCGGGGCATGGCGCTTCCCGCCATTTTCGAAGCCAACGACAAGCTGGGTATCCTGCGGGCCGACAAAATAGGGGATGAGTTTAACACGCAGTATATCATCCGGAGCACGGGCGATGAATACCAGCGGCTGGACGAAGTGAAAGCTACGGGCGCGTCGCTGATCGTACCCGTTAACTTTCCGCAGCCTTACGACGTTGAAGATCCCTGGGATGCAGACAACGTATCGCTGGCCGAAATGAAGCACTGGGAAATGGCTCCCATGAACGCTGGTCGGCTGGTGGCTGTTAATATCCCATTCGCGCTGACAACGGCCGGACTACGGAACAAGATCGATTTCTGGGCGAACCTACGCAAAGCCATCGAAAACGGCCTGTCGGAAGAAAAAGCTCTCGAAGCCCTGACGACCATGCCGGCTCGCCTGATTCGCGCCGAGAATCTGGTCGGCACGCTGCAAAAAGGCCGCGTGGCGAACTTCATCATTACGTCGGGTAACCTGTTCAGTCCCGATAACGTGATTTACGAAAACTGGATTCAGGGTAAGCAGTACATCATCGGTCAGAAAGACGCCACCGACCTGCGGGGAAGCTGGACGCTGGCTATCGCCGATCAGCCCGCACTGAAGCTGAACATCACTGGTAAATCGCCCGAGAAACTGGAGTACCAGATTCAGGCTGATACCGTAAAAATTACGCCGAAAGTTGTGCTGAACAACGACTTCATGTCGATTCAGGCGCAGCTGAACCGGCGCCGTCCCGGTACGACCCGCCTGACGGGGTACCGCACCAGCCCAACGACCTTCAAAGGCGATGGCGAAACGCCAGACGGTAAGAAAGTAAGCTGGACAGCTACGCGCACTGGTGATGCTCCCGAGACGGGCAGTCCACGGTCCACGTCGGCTGTTTCCACGTCGGCCGTATCCACGTCGGTAACTTCTACGACGGGCCTGGCGAGTTTACCCGCCAGCGCTACGGCGGTGATCTATCCGTTCGTGGGGATGGGCAATGCGACCAAGCCCAAAGCCGAAAATACGCTGTTTAAAAACGCGACCGTCTGGACCAACGAGAAAGACGGTATCCTGACCAACGCCGATGTGTACGTCGTAAACGGCAAGATCAGCCAGGTTGGTAAGAACCTGTCGGCTCCATCGGGTGCGAAAGTCGTTGACGCTACGGGTAAACACCTGACCAGCGGCATCATCGACGAACACTCGCACATTGCGCTGCTATCCGTGAACGAAGGCTCGCAGTCGAGCACGGCCGAGGTACGCATGGCCGACGTCGTAAACTCGGAAGACATCAATATCTACCGGCAACTGGCGGGTGGCGTCACGGCCTCGCAACTGCTGCACGGCTCGGCCAACGCCATCGGTGGGCAGTCGGCAATGGTCAAATTGAAATGGGGTGAAGCGCCTGACGCCATGCTGGTCAAAGGTGCCGATGGCTTCATCAAGTTTGCTCTCGGCGAGAACGTAAAACAGGCCAACTACCCCAACCCGAACGTACTGACACGTTTCCCGCAGAGCCGGATGGGGGTGGAGCAGGTGTATATGGATCACTTCACCCGCGCTCGTGAGTACGGCAAGCAATGGAGCGATTACAACGGTCTGAATAAAAAAGATAAAGCAAGCGCCCAGGCGCCCCGCCGGGATCTGGAACTCGACGCCCTGGCTGAAATCCTGAACAAGAAACGCTTCATCACCTGCCACTCCTACGTCCAGTCGGAGATTAACATGCTGATGAAACTGGCCGACTCGCTGGGCTTTAAAGTCAACACGTTTACGCACATTCTGGAAGGCTACAAACTGGCCGACAAAATGGCGAAACATGGCGTGGGCGGTTCGTCCTTCGCCGACTGGTGGGCCTACAAAATGGAGGTGAAAGACGCTATTCCGTACAATGCCGCGCTGATGCACCGGCAGGGCGTAACGGTGTCGATCAATTCGGATGACGCCGAAATGGCCCGTCGCCTGAACCAGGAAGCGGCTAAAACCGTGGAATACGGTGGCATGAGCGAAGAAGACGCCTGGAAAATGGTAACGCTCAACCCCGCCAAACTCCTGCACCTCGACAGCCGCATGGGTAGCGTGAAAGCGGGCAAAGACGCCGATCTGGTGCTCTGGAATACCAGCCCCCTGGCGATCTATGCCCGTCCTGAAATCACGATGATCGACGGCACGGTGTATTTCAGCCTGAAAGATGAGGACGCTAAACGCGACGCGATGCAGACCGAACGCGCCCGGCTGATCCAGAAAATGCTGTCGGCGAAGTCGGGTGGTACGTCTACCCAACGCCCCAACTTCCGGCGCGCCCGGATGTGGCACTGCGAAGACATTGAAGGTATGATGGCCGAAGGCGAAGAAGAAGGAAAATAAGCCACCGATGAAGAAACTATTTATTTCAATACTGACGCTGGCATCGCTTACGGGCTATGCGCAGAACCCTGCCCCCGCCAAACCGCAGGCCAAGACCATCGCGCTTACGGGCGGAACGGTCCACGTTGGGAACGGGCAGGTTATCCAGAACGGGATTGTCCTGTTTGACAAAGGAGTGATCACGAACGTGGTCGACGGTACGCTGGTCAAGCTGAACCTGAGCAACGACGTTGAGGTCATCGACGTAGCGGGGAAACACGTCTACCCCGGCCTGATCTCACCCGCATCGACGGTGGGCCTGCAGGAGTTTGCCTCCGTCCGCGCGACGGTCGACATGCGCGAGATTGGTATCCTGAACCCCAACATCCGGGCCCTGATCGCCTACAACACCGATTCCGAGATCATCCCTACGATCCGAAACAACGGCGTCCTGCTCACCCAGGCAACGCCCCAGGGTGGTACGGTATCGGGCAGTTCGAGCGTGATGATGACCGACGGCTGGAACTGGGAAGATGCCGCGCTGAAAAAAGACGACGGTATCTGGCTGAACTGGCCGACGTATTTCTCCCGCAGCTTCAACTTTGAGGATTTTACGGTAACGCTCCGGCGGGATGAGAAACGTAACGAAGCGATTGCGGCCCTGAAGGCCACCTTTGCCGACGCCAAAGCCTACTCGGCGGTCAAAAACCAGACGCCGATGAACCTTAAGCTGGAAGCCATGCGTGGCCTGTTCTCCGGCGCGCAGAACCTCTACGTCCGCGCCGACTACGGCAAGGACATCATCGAAGCCGTCAACTTCGCCAAATCGATGGGTGTACAGAAAGTGGTAATCGTAGGGGGGGAAGAAGCCAACCGGGTCGTTACGTTCCTGAAAGAAAATAACGTGCCGGTCATCCTGAGCGCTCTGCATCGCCTGCCGAATCGTGAGGACGAAGACGTGGACCTGCCGTATCGTATGCCAGGTATCCTGCAGAAAGCGGGGGTACTGGTGGGCCTGAGCTACGCCGAAGAGTGGTGGCGGACCCGTAACCTGCCGTTCCTGGCGGGCACAGCCGCTGGCTTCGGTATCACCGACCGCGAAGAAGCGTTGAAGCTCGTTACGTCGAACAACGCCAAAATCCTGGGCGTTGACAACGCAGTTGGTACGCTGGAAAAAGGCAAACACGCTACCTTGTTCGTCTCGGCGGGTGATGCCCTCGATATGCGCACAAACGTCGTAGAACAGGTCTTTATCCAGGGCCGCAAAGTTAACCTGGACGACCGACACAAACGCCTGTACAAAACGTACAAAGACAAGTTCGAACAGAAGTAAGATTTGACAGGATTACAGGATTTGAAGGATTTTATAAAATCCTTCAAATCCTGTAATCCTGTCAAAAAAAGGGCGGCCGGTGGGTTGCCTTTTTTTTTTTAGAGCTTTCGTGCTCACCGCCGTATCACTTTCCTGCTATGATTACAATCCGCATCGATGATAGAGATGCCAGCCTGCTCACCGTTTCTTTTCCCGAAGATCCCATCGGCAACGACCTCATCCGGGAAGTGCCCGGGCGACGCTGAAGCTACAGCCGCCGGTGCTGGGTGGTGCCCAATAGTCGGGAAAACGTAGTAAAGATTGGGCAGTACTTTGGGCGTGACTACTGCCGCTTCGATGAGGCCGTTGTGCGGCTCTACAAACCAGCAGCAACCCCCGCCGAGGTAGAGCAGGCGACCAACCCGCCCTGGCCTCCCGTCAGCAAACAGCGAGTCACAGCACGTCGACTACCCTTTCGCTGCGCACCGCCCCGTCATGAATATGATCGGCATCCGGTTATCGTGGCTGTATCCAATGCCCTGCGGGTACAGGCGTACAGCTACAAGACCCTGAAAAATTACCAGCAGGCGCTGATTACGCTGATTCGTTACCTGGGCCACAAGCTAATAGAGGAACTGACGAAACCGCAGTACCAGCAATACCTGCTTTACCTGGTTGAAAAACGCCGATTCAGTAGCGCAACCCTCAATGTACATATCAACGCCTGGAAATTCTACCAGGAAAAAGTCCTGCAGCGCGACAAAGAATACTACGATGTCGATTACCCGCGTCAGGCTGTTAAGCTGCCGACGGTATACAGCGTAGACGAGGTTAAAGCAATTTTTAAGGTGACGACGAGTCTGAAATACCGGACGCTGTTTCAACTGGTGTATGCGACGGGACTGCGGTTAAGCGAAGTGACCAGCCTGCGCCTGACCGATCTGGATCGCGTTCGGCGGCTGATCACCGTTAGGGGTGGCAAAGGTCGTAAAGACCGTATCGTCATGCTGACTGATAAGCTGGAGAACGCTATCGATACCTATCTGTCCCGGTATAAGCCCCGGAAGTATTTGTTCGAGGACGCCGAAAACCAGGAACCGCTGGTCAATCGGACGGTACAACAGGTATATAGCGACGTGGTTCAGTTTGCGGGCATTACCAAACGGGGTGGTATCCATACGCTACGTCACTCATTTGCTACCCACCTGCTCGAGTCCGGTACTGACATAAGGTACATTCAACAGTTGCTGGGTCATGAAAATATCCTGACGACCATGCGGTACACCCACGTAACAGCCGACAAAATCAGAACACTTAAAAGCCCACTGGATGATCTATAGTCGGGTCATGCCGCCGGAGAAGCGGGCGAAGCTGCGACAGGCTGAGGAAGCGGCTTTTAAGCGTATACCCCCTGGTGTAGCGTTTCATCACGAGTCGACGCCGGTTGTAGCGGCCCCGTGAGTCGATCTGATACAGGTGTTTATCAGCTCCAAAGAAGTAATTTGGATAGCCGTCAATGTCCCAACACCGGATAATCAATTCAGGGTCAACTACCATTCTGTTCATGACGTAAAAATACGATTCTCGTTTGGAAACGATGACCCATTGGGTTTACTTTGAACGGCAACGACAAGCCTACAAATCCAGTTGAGCAGTAGGCCTTTCGCGGAACTACAAAATGCTAACAATGAGACTTTTGTATTTCCGCGACTTTGCGTATAATAGTATGTTGGGTGGAGCGTAAAAGCATTGCTTCAAATTCGGGCTTTTGGGCGACAATTTGACCGCCCCGCGTGGGCAATTTAAGTTTATATTTCGGCGTCTCCGGCGACAAGTTGCAGGCCGTAGAAGTCAGGTTTTTGGCTTGTTCGGCAGGTTGCAGCTGACAAGTCAAATAGCGGAGTGATGATACAAGGTAAGTTAGATGCTTTTGGACTGACAGGACAAAAATAAGTTACACAACCACTAAAATTTTAGTCGAACCTTACAATGAATTATCTAAAAACAAAGAAAGTCGTTGACGCGAAAGCAAACAGAACCTTTGTTGTCGAAGAACTTGAGAAAATTTTCAACATTGAACTTTTACTTGTTCGTGGTCAAATATTGATAGAATATGTGTTTACTTCTTTCATAGAAAATTACTCTACCGAAGATGATTATAGATTAGACGATAAATTTCCCTTTTACTCAAAATTTCAAATATGTAGATTACTTGGACTTTATACAGAAAAAGATACTGCATTAATAGAGCAAATTAATGTCATCAACAAAATGCGAAACGATATTGCACATAAACTTACTTTTGATAGAACACTATTACCTAATCTCTACAAACATCATAATGGTTTGAAGCAGGAAGTAAAAAAGAAGAAATTGAAGGGTGAGGCAAAAGATAGGTATATGCTAGTCATGATCTTTGGTTCTTTGTGTGGAAACTTTTCGGGAAGAGCCGCAGCAGTAAACACAGTTCATAACACTATCAGTGACTTTGTACTTGGAAAGACTGTTGGAAGCGGAAGGAATTTTGCCGAAATTCTACAACAAGATATCGCAGATCTTAAGCTAGCTATAAGCCAAGAATAATGTAGGATAATGTTACGCATCATCCGCTCTCTATATAAGTTGGCTCTCGGGCGACAGGGGGCAGACCGCTAAGTCAACCCTCTCAGCCCAACTGAACGGGGGTGTAAAGGTTCAGGTACGCCTGTTCAGACAGCTCCTCGCCCACCATCAACCCCCGTGGGTGTTGGGTGAACCGGCCAAGCATTGCTTCAAATTCGGGCTTTCGGGCGACAATATGAACGCCCCGGTTAAGCAGGTTTGGGCTTCCATTTTCGGGCCTCGGCTGACAGGCAGCGCGTCCCAGAGGTTAGGCTTTTTGCTCGTTCGGCGGGTCACGGCTGACAAGCCAAAGGCCGCAGTTTGGCAGGTTGGGTTTGTAGGGCAGCGTCCTGGCGACAGGGTAAACGCCCCGTAGTTCAGGCTTTTAAAGGTAAGGTGGGTTTCGTCCGACAGGGCAAACGCCCCTATTACTCAAAATCAAATTATTCCAAACGTTCAATTCAATCCACTAATTCATTATGATTTTAGGTGTACACGTCAGTCTTTGCGAAGGTGAACAATCTGTAAAATCTTATCAATGCACAGAATTTGAATCTAAGTTCTACGGTATTAGCGGATATGGCTATGTTGAAGTGACGAACAAGCGACTATTGTTCCAAACGCCCGGCCAAAATTCAAAAGGTTGGGTTGGTATTCATAATGAGGTTGCGATAACCGAAGTCTCCGACATCAAAATCTACAAAGGTTCTACCTTTAGTCTGCCTATGTTTCTTATAGGCTTGATAGGTGCTTTGATAGGTGCCGCGATTATTAGAGCCGGTATAGCTTCACTGACAAGCGAGGGTGTAGGTACGCTTTTAGGATTGGCTACTTTGGGGTATCTTGGTTATCTTGTTTACAATTGGGCAAAAAAAGATGCTTTTTCAATCATAATCAGCACAAGACAAGGTGAAGCGGTAGTTGCTTTGGCCGGTGTTTCGCCTTTTAACAGTGGCGGCATTGCTTCCTCTAAATCACTTATTTCTAATAAACCAAGTACCGATACAGATACAATGATCCGAGAGATTGGGGCTGTCATTTTAGATGTACAAACTCTCGGAGATTTCGCAGTGCAAAAATGGAACCCTAACGCTTAAACAGAATGGATAATTCCTCGAAAAAACCGCGAATGGCAACTTTCCTTGAAGCTGCAACAATTGCTGCTGGATTGGCTAGTACTCAAACAGGATATATGCAACCCCCTCCTGTACCTACTGAAGAAACACAAGTCGTTGACCATCAAAAAATACAACAAGAAGAACAAAGAGAAAGAAACGACGTAGGCGATGCGTATCAATCAAGTAAAGATCAAGAGGCAGAGAAAAGAAAAAATGAGATAGAAAATTCAGAACAATACGAGAATGACCCTAAAAATAAAGTTCAAGAGATAGGCGATAAGCCTGCCGAAGACTTGGGCGAATCTCAAGGTAATGAGCCTGCATCGTCAGCTAATCAGCAGGAGAGTACTGTTGTAAGTGAAGAACCAACACTCAGAGCGGATCAAAGTGAAGACCTCTCTATGTATGAAAGCGAGGAACCAGAACTGAAAGCAGATTTGAACGAGGAAAATAATGCATATGGAAATGAGGAGCCAACATTGAAGGCAGACTCTCAAATGCGAGTTAGCAATGACACTAACTCCCAAGATTCTTCTCTTTCTGACGAACAATCGCAAAATCAAAATGGCGAGTATGAAAATGAAGAACCAACGCTAAGAGCAGATTCACAAATGCAAGAGAGCAATAAAGCAACGTACCAAGCTGATTCGACTTCTAACGAAGAATCAGAAGAGAACAAACAGTATTACGGAACGTCATACTAAATTTTGAATGAACAGTCTAACACATTTTCAGGGTCAACAACTTCTACGTACCAAACAAGCATTTTCTACTGCCAGCAGCCGGTGTAATCTAAGAGGTAGTGATCTCAGTGGGACTGATTTTCTCCTACCTATCACCGACGAATGGTTTAGTAAACATTTACTTTTCGTTGGTAATGTCGGTACAGGTAAAACAAACGCTATATCCCAAATTATCCGTCAGATAAAAAATAACATGACAGCGGATGATGTCATGATTGTTTTTGACAGTAAAGGGGACTTTTTTAGTAAATTCTACAGCGAAAATGATGTCGTGTTCAGTAACAAACCTGAGTTATTCACAAAATCACAACGCTATTGGAATATTTTTCAAGAAATAGCTATTGATGAATCAAAAGAAAGCAAGGTTGAAAATGCGCTGGAAATAGCTTCTACCCTTTTTGCAGATAAAACTAAGAACAGTCAGCAACCTTTCTTTCCTAATGCCGCTAAAGATATATTAGCGGCTCTTTTGCAAATCTTCACTTTATATTATGACTCTAATAATTTCACGTTCTTTAACAAAATAGTACGAAATTCTGATGCTAAAGACTTACGCGAGTTACTTGTGAAGTATAATTTCAAGAGCCTTGTTAGCTACATTTCAAATGATGCTTCACCTCAAACCGGAGGGGTGTTATCTAACTTATATCAGCTTTTAAATGAAATCTTTGTCGGAGCGTTTTGCAAGAAAGGGGATTTGTCAATTAAAGAATTAGTTAGACAAAAAGGAGGAAAGACTATATTTATTGAATACGACCCGGCAGCAGGTGGCTTGTTAACGCCTATTTACAGATTGTTAATTGATTTAGCTATAAAAGAAGGCATAGGGCGACAAAAAAGTAAAGGCAATGTGTGGTTCATCATTGATGAGTTTCCGCTTGTGCCAAATTTAAAACATATTGACAATGGCATTAACTTTGGCCGAAGTCAGGGATGTAAGTTTATTATCGGCCTTCAAAACATTCCGCAGGTTTATCATGAATATGGAGAGTCTATGGCTCAAAGCCTTCTATCAGGCCTTAATACAGTTTTCTCCTTTCGAGTGGATGATGTCAAATCAAGAGACTTTATCCAAGATAGGTACGGTAACTGCTTGAAGAAGATTGCTTATACAAATAAAGGCGTTCTTAATGAGGTTGTTGCTCCCCATAAAGTCATTGAGGATTGGGATATTGCTGGTCTTTCAATTGGGACAGCTATTGTAGGGCTTCCAAGCCAAGAGCCTTTCTTTTTTCGATTTAAAGAAGAAAAATGACATTTACGCTATGAGCCGGTACAACGCTAACACTATAATCGAGGGACGTTACTTGCTTATTGAAAGTATTTCCCATGATTTAAAATCCGGTCGCCAGGTTTGGTCTGCAAAAGACAATCAGACAGGAAAACGTGTATTAGGTCGTTTTGAAGCGAACGGTAAAATTGAATGGTTTCCTGACACACGTAATTTGGCTTCTAATTCTTCAAAACAGAAAATTAGTACCAAACCTAAGATAGTTCTTCCTGCAATCAAGTTGTCCCAAAGTAGTTCGACGTTTCGCCGATTTATACCATTGTTTATGTTATTTGGGGTTGGGCTAATTACGGTAGCTTACTACCAAAAAGATAAGATACAAGATTTTTGGCAAGTCAAGTTTAATAGTTCAAATGGTGAACAACTGGAAGAAGGTGAAGAAGATTTGGATGAATCCAACGCTGAATCAGTATCTGCTAACACTCCCCTTTCTAACGGTAGTTCTCGTACTGAGCAACCAAATCAACCCGCCTCAATACCTCCAGTCTTTTCAAATACTGAGGATAGTTCCGTGATTGATACACCTATCGAAGCGGTACCCAATCAGAAAGTAGAGCAAGCCGTTAATAACTCTAATGTTGCTGGCACCGTTTCCCCTATTGAGGAGAAACATAGTAGAGACGCAGTACCGAAGCGAGACCATCATGCGATAGCAAAGCCACCAAAGAAGAAGCCTTCTTCAAAACAGAACACATTCGTAACTGATTCAGAACTCAATAAAAATTGATATGACCACACTTTTACGCTCTATTTACCTGACAGTTTTTGTTTGTTCAATGTTTGGGTGCACGACCCAAAAACAACAATCACAACAGGCGATTATCAGGCAACAGAAAGCGCAAAGCAAAACTGTTCGTTCGACTGGTTTGGTCTCCCAACGGTCGCGTGAAGCAGTAAAAAGTGGACGAATTTCGGAGTCCGCAAATAAATCTATCCAAACCTACATTACCTCTCAACAGGATAGTATTAGGCTCGACAGTTTAGAATTAGTCAAACTCAATGACGAGTTAAGCAGCATTGATGAGAAGGCTAATCCAGAAGGTGCTAAAGCAGTAACTGCTAAAGCAAATATTGTTATGGCAGAATCGAATCGCCGACTACGTGCATTTGACCGTAGGACAGCGGTTATTGTTGGTTTTCTTAATAGTGAAACGTTCAGTAAATCAGAGCTAAACACACTATTTGGCACGGGCGATTACAAGCTTACAACAGAACAGTTTAATCAAGGCAAGCAACTTTTCACACCTATTGTCGAAAAAATATTTCTCTTTTCAAACAAATACAAAGGCGGTTTCAAGAGTATGGAAGGGGAAATTATTGTAACAGGTTATTCTGATGCAACACCTATTGAATCAGGTTCGCGGCTTTACAATGATTTAGTTCAAAGAATAAATCGCGATAATCGGATTAGAAATCCTTCAAAGGCAGATTTAAACAGAAAGCTTTCTGAACTTAGGGCCGAGGCTGTCAAAGGAATTATCGACGAGATTATTCGCGACAGAAAAAATAATAATAATTTTCTTAAAATGACGGTCAAGACGTTGGGAAGAGGAGAAGAAAGACCTCCTTTTCTGACAAGCAACGTTTCTCGTGACGATCAGCGTCGTCGGATTGTGACATTTTACTGGGTAGTATTACCTGTACTCTAAACGTTAGGTCACTGTCAGGATGGCTCTCCGGCGACAGGTTGCAGGCCGCAAAGTCAACCCTCTCAGCCCAACCTTCCATGTGTGTAAAGGCTCCTGCGTCACCATCAGCACATGGAGGTGTTGGGTGAATCGGCCAAAATGGGCTTCCATTTCGGCGTTTCGGGCGACAGTTTAAACGCCCCGCGTGGGCAGCTTGGGGCTTGCATTTCGGGCTTTCAGCTGACTAGATAATCGCCCCGGTTAGGACAATTGGACAAAACGGTAAACTGTATGAATAAAGAAACAAAAACGGTTGACGATTACATTGCCAGTTTCTCGCAAGAAGTCAGAGAGAGACTTCAACGTATTCGTCAGCTAATAAAAGACAACGCCCCGCAAGCTAAAGAGAGCATTGCCTATGGGATAGCTGCCTATAAGATCAACAAAAAACCGTTGGTCTATTTCGGTGGCTTCAATAACCATATAAGTTTTCATGCCACCCCAGTCGGCCATGAGCAGTTTAAAGATAAGCTCTCTGTCTATAAACAAGGTAAAGGTTCTGTGCAGTTTCCACATAGCGAACCTTTGCCAGTGGAATTGATTGTTAAAATTATAAAATTTAGAGTGGCAGAAAACGCCTAAAGCGGTTTCCGTTTTTGATAGCTCGCTCCGCGTGGGTTGGTTTCCGGCGACAGATTGCTCGCCCCCGAAGGAAAGGTTCAGCCCAACAAGGGAAAGGGTGTAAAGGTTGAAAGTACGTGCGTTCAGTTAGGTAGTTTCCTCATTTATCAACCCCCGTGGGTATTGGGTGCTGCCAAACAGATAGAGCGTATTCGGCGGCTTTCGGTCGACAGTCAGCACGTCTCGATAGTCAGGCTGTTTGGTTCGTTAGTTAGCTACATGTGACATGGTAAACGCCGGAGTTGGGACACCTTTTTGGGTCGTCTGTGACACGAGAACCGCCCCGAAAAGGAAGTCCAAGCGAGTTGGGGACGTAGCGCTTGACAGTTCAACCGCCCCGACAGGATGGCTTGACAAGACGCGGCAAAAAGCGTGTTAGTGCATGAGCTAGAAAACGCTTAACTTTGTTAGGATTGCAACAACGACAAAGAAATGCCTACTCACAAAATTAAGAAATCCACTCCTGCTTTGGTGATACGTGGACGTAATGCGACAGGTAAAATCATTGAGGGCTCTATTCCAGCTGGTGAGTTGCCGACAGAAGACCCAGGCTTAGCTATTCAGAGAATATTAGCCAAACATAAAGACATCACCCCCACGCCTGTGCTGCCTGAATGACCAGTTCCTTACTAAATTCGTTTGTGCTGGTGGATACGGGCGTGATGAGTCGTTTTTTCCTGAATAAGCCACAAATTGTCAAAGCCTATAATGAACTGGTGATTACAGCTGTACCAGTTATATCAGCCAGCATTTACATCGAGTTGATGCGGTGGCTAGTCAATATCCGGGGCCGTGCCACTGACCCAATTACGAAGAGTGAGTTTGACGCTATCCGAAAACAGTTGGATAAATACGTGCAGTTAAATCACGGCGACTGCATTGAGATCGCTGTAGAAACCTGTCGACTTTATCCGGACACGGGATTGGGCGACTGTTTTACTATTGGAGTCGGTCTATTTTTTGACATTCCTATTTTTACGCTCAATCAGAAGCACTTTGACCGAGTGCCGGGAGCCCGGCTTTATCAGCCTTCTAACTCCGACCTTTTGGAAACCAATTGATAGGCACGCTTCCGGTGACAAGGAGCCCGTCCCGCAGGGAAGCGGGGCAGCCCAACCGCCACCGTGTTCGCGGGTGAACGAACTCAGAAGAACTGTCAAATTGCCTTTTTGAACGGTAATTGATTATCAGTCAGTTGCAATTTAACAGTACATCCAAACAGGGGGTGTAAAGGTGCATGGTACGTCTGTTCAGGTGGCGTAGGTTATGGGAGCTGAATACGACCGCTTGGACACAAGAATAGGTCAAAATGTGCTAGCTTTCCCCACTTTTGTATACGTTTCGATCGGTGCTCTTGGGTCAACTTTGCCTCATCACTTTAAACAGAAAAGTAATGAGCAAAACAATTTTTATTACCGGAGCGTCGCGAGGGTTTGGCCAACTGTGGACTAAAGCCTTTCTACAACAAGGGTATAAGGTAGCTGCCACCGCCCGAAACCTAACCAGTCTAGATGAGTTGAAGGCTCAGTATGGTGACCAACTGCTGCCCATTCAATTGGACGTGACCGACCGGGGGGCGGCTATTTGGGCAGTGCAACAAGCCTATAAGGAGTTTGATCGCCTTGACGTGCTGATCAACAACGCGGGTTATGGCTTATTTGGCAGCGTGGAAGAAACATCAGAACAACAGGCCCGCGACCTGATGGAAACCAATTTCTTTGGTTTGCTTTGGCTTACCCAGGCTGTCTTGCCGATTATGCGCAAGCAAAGCAGTGGCCACATCATTCAGGTATCGAGTGTACTCGGACTGATCACCTGGCCAAATGTAGGTCTGTACAATGCCTCCAAATTTGCCGTTGAAGGCTTAAGTGAAACGTTGGCCTCGGAAGTAAAAGGGTTTGGTATCAACGTCAGCCTAGTAGAACCCGGCCCGTATGCCACCGACTACGCCGGTTCCTCGGCTGTAATTACTCAACCCCTATCCGCTTACGCTCCCTTAAAGGCGAGTCTGCAGGCCAACTATGCCACCCTCTCTATGGGCCAGCCTGAAGCCACCGCCGCTGCGGTGCTCCAATTAATCGAAAGTGAACAGCCTCCACTACGGCTCCTGCTTGGCAAACTAGCTTACCCCTTGGTTAAACAGGCATACAACAGCCGGTTTGCTGAGTGGGACACTTGGGCCGAGGTCACCATGGCCGCCCATGAGGGTTAATCAACGAGCGGTGACGGGATAAATCTATACCGTTTTTGGCTGTAGATTTATCCCATTACTACTGACGTATGCTTCATTTCAGCACCCTTAGCGCCATGCGCCGTGACCTGGGCTTACGCCCACCCGAGCACCCTCAACTAGCCATAGAGAGGGGTCTGCGAAGCTGCCCGCTGGATGGGCAAGCCTTCACTACCGATTGCTATGGAATAATGTTTAAAAAGGTCAAGGCTGGCGTTATGCTGTACGGTCGTACCGCCTATGATCATACCAACGGCTCGTTGTCCTTTGTTAAGCCCCGGCAACGAATCGAGTTCAGGAGTCTGGAAGTGGAAGAGGACAGTTTTTTGTTATTCATGCACGAAGATTATCTGAATGGTCATCCCCTCCACAAGCAGATTCAGCACTACACTTATTTTGATTACGAAGTTACCGAAGCGCTGCATCTCTCCCCGCGGGAAGAACAGGTCATATGGGATCTGTACGCCAAGATTGAAGCTGAGTATTACAGTAATCCAGACGAGTACACCCGCCTGATTATACTGACCCACATTGATTCTCTGCTGACGTATTGCCAGCGCTTTTACAAGCGTCAGCTCATCAACCGCGCCGAGCTTTCGGGCAAAACGGTGTCTAAGTTCCGGGAAGCGCTAGCAGCCTGTTTGAGGGATGGATCAGAGCCAATCAACGGATTACCTTCGGTTCACCAATTGGCCAGCCAACTCCACGTATCCCCGCGCTACCTGAGTGATCTGCTCAAGCAGGAGACTGGCAAAACGGCCATCGAGCTGATTCATATTTTTCTCATCAACGAAGCCAAAAACCGGTTAAAGCAAAACGAACAGAGTATTTCCGAAATCGCTTACAGGCTTGGGTTTGAGAACCCTTCTTATTTTTCACGGCTATTTAAGAAAGAAGTTGGACTCAGCCCAAACCTCTTCAAGAAGCAGTTGTCTACTTAGCTGTACGTGTTAGTGGCTTTGACAACCATAGTATCACTCGTTTCATCCATGAAGATACGGTATTGTCCGCTCCGTATGAGTGGCATGCCGGGCGACAGGAGGCTCGTCCCTGGTGGAACGTAGCAGCCCAACCACCACTGTGTTTACTGGCGAACAGACCCCACAAAAAACTAGTAAATTTCCTTTTTTCAAATGAGGCTTATTTATCAGTCACCGTCAGGACAAACGCCCAGTTGGAACAGTTTAAACTCTTATCTTAGTAAACCAAACAATAGGCCGTTGTCTTAGCCCCCTATTAGCTGGACAAATTTTCTGAAAAGGTTGTGTCGTAAATTACCTGTGCTTCCTCCCATTTCTGCTGAGGTGTTACAAAACCAATCGAACGATGAAGACGGTGATTGTTGTAATGGAAAAAATAACGCCCTAACATTTCTTTGGCCTCATAATAGCTGTCAAATACATTGCGCTCGATCACATCATGTTCTAGAATGCTGTGAAAAGCTTCAATGTACGAGTTCTCTTCAGGGGTGGCCACATGAGTGAATTCCTGCTTGATTTCGGAGCTTTTCAAAAAGTTACGTACCGAGTGAGCAATGAATTGACTGCCATTATCATTGCGCAAAATGACGCCCTTCAGTTCATGATTCCGGTTGATTCGTCGAAAAAGATTGATTAAGTCGATTTGACGAATACTGCCTTGGAATAGCCAATCCAGAATTTTGCGGCTATACACATCAATGACGCTCAACAGATAGTAATTCCGCCGTTCCCCTTCTACCCAGACGTATTTGATATCCCAGCACAGGTATTCCAAGGGCTTGGTCGCTTCGATTCGTCTGAATTTAACAAATTCCCGCTTGCCCATCGGTCGGATCACTTTGCCCAGAAGTAAATTATGCTCTTGCATGAGTCGATACACCTTTTTCTTATTGATTAAGTATTCTTTTTTCAACTCGTGGGTGATGTATTCGTAGCCAAGGGCATTGAACTCAACATCCAGCAGTTGCCGAATACTGACCACGACCAGTTGGTTGTCTACCCACGATCCATCCCGTTTCATGGTTACCTGGCTGGGGCGTGCTCCAGGTCTACCTGATTGTGGTTGGTAGTAAAACACGCTCCGAGGTACACTAAGCCACTGGCATAACAGGGTACGACTTACTTGATTTTCAAACTGTTTCATGAGTGCTAGCTTCTCCTGGAGTGAATAGGAGTTTTTTTTAGTAGCTCACTTTTGATCTCCAGTTCCAAAGCTTGTTTTGCTACAATCCGCTTCAGGCGTTCATTTTCTTCTTCGAGCACTCGAAGCTGGGGATCGACGCGTGCGTAAGAATCTTTGAGGCCTTCTTTGCCTTTACTCAAATACTTCAATTTCCACTTGCGCAGCAGCGAAGGAGATAGATTGTATTTTCGACAAGTCTCGGCATGGCCGTCACGAATGGCTTCCTGGACGATAGAATAGCGGTCATCGGGAGTAAAACTCCGCCTTAATTTGCTCATGGTATCTGAATGTAAAAGGACTAAACTGTTTTTACAATTTTGTCCAGTCATTCAGGGGGTTAAGACACCGTGAGGGTATAAACTTGAGAAAATATGAAGGAGTACAAAATCGAAGTTCTACGTTTCATTCAAAAAGGAATTGACGCTACGCAGCTTGTCAACGAATCCAAAGCTGAGATTCAGGCAAAACTGAATGAATATAGTGATCCCGCTTTTTTGTACCACTCCTTAAGCTTGTCGGAATGGTTGCTAACTTAGTCAACCATGAAAGCAAAAAGTCGTCGTCAGTTCACCTCCGAGTTCAAGGTGAAGGTCGTCTTAGAAGTACTCCGTCAGGACAAGACGCTCAATCAGATCGCTAGCGAACACGAGTTGCATCCACAGTTAGTGCAGACTTGGAAACAGGCATTTATGGCCGCTGTCCCACAACTATTCGACCAACAGAAGAGGGCTGAAAAGCCCGTTGTCGATGAAACAGGGCCTTTATACGAACAGATTGGACGGCTCCAGATGGAGCTAACCTGGCTCAAAAAAAAATTAGCGACCAACCCCTAAGCCAGCGAAGAGCCATGATTGAGCGCTCCAATACCGAATTGAGTCTCCGCCGACAGTGCTGGCTGTTAAGTGTCAGTCGGGCCGGTCTGTCCTATCAACCTACTCCCGTTGATGATCAAACTTTACAGATCATGCGCCGATTAGACGAATGGTATGTCGAACATCCTGATCTAGGCCATCGTCGGCTGGTGGTTCTTTTGAATCAGGAGGGCTGGGTGGTAAATATTAAGCGCGTGCGTCGTCTACGGGCCTTAATGGGTCTGGAAACACAGTTCCCTAAACCTAATCTATCCAAACCGGGTGTGCCTCGACAACGCTTTTTCTATCTACTACGTGGTTTGGTCATTGATCGCATTCACCAAGTGTGGGCAACGGATATTACATACATTCCTATGCCCAAAGGCTTTTTTTATGTGATGGCCATCTTGGATTTACACAGTCGCTATGTCTTGCATTGGCAGTTGAGCAATACGCTGGAAGCAGGCTGGTGCATCGATACCTTGCGACAGAGTCTACGACAATGGGGCAAACCACAGATCTTCAATACGGATCAGGGGAGTCAGTTTACCAGTGATGACTTTATTGCTGTATTAGTAGGGCATGAGATCGCCATCAGTTGGGATGGCAAAGGGCGAGCTTTGGATAATATCTACGTGGAACGCTTCTGGCGAACGCTAAAATACGAAGATGTTTATTTGCGCAACTACCAAACTGGCAGTGAACTTCGAGCGGGTTTAACCAAGTACTTTCGCTATTACAATCACCAACGACCTCACCAGTCATTAGGCTATCGGACACCGGCAGCGGTATTGATGGAGGGGAAGGAGAAACAACATATATCTCTCAACTAATCATTTCGTTTAGCCAAATGGTGGTACAGAGAATGGGGTACACTATAGAATATACCTCGAAAGGTTACCGGGTAAGTTCGATGACAACTGATTCAGGTATGGTCTATATATTGTTTGAAAAAGAGGTTTAGTTAAAAAAAGCGGCTTGTCTCAATACCTGTGGGGGGGCTCTGCTGATTAAACTCGGCGAGGTCGTCACCGGCCCCGCCGGTCTTCAAAACCGTGCTTGACAGTTTCCCCTCACACGGCTCCTCAATGAAATGGTGTCTGTCATACATACCTCCCCGCTTTCTGATCCTGTGCGGTTTTCGTGTCATGGCAATGACGGTGAAGCAATTGGAGGTTTTCGTACTCGTCCTTACCACCCCTTGAGCGGGGGGTGATGTGGTCTACTTCCATAATTTCTTCACCTTTAAAGAACAGTTTGCAATGGGGGCATTGGCCTTCCTGTCGTTTGAGTAGTTGGGCTACTCGTTGGCTGATTTGCGGATGTTTCCCCATGCGGCTACTCCAATAAACCCAATCTCCATCATACGGACTCCGATCTGCCTTCACTTTGACGTGTCGTTTGATCGGTATGTCGGCGTGATGGCCCATTTTTCTGACCGATTTATCCGTGTGCAATGCGAAACGCCAACCCCCACCTTGGTTAATGAGCCAGTATTTGTTCATTATCCAATTCGAAGGTTTGTTGCTATGGCGTTGCAAAGCCCAACTGCGTAAGGCAATAAATAGCCAATGGTCAAGTTTAGCGAAATGGTATTTGCTTACGACTGTAGCATAGTAATTCGACCATCCCTGAATAACAGGGTTAAGTTCACAGATAAGCACTTCCTGAGTGGATGCCTTGTGTGTTTTGATGAGCCGCTTTAACATTCGCTGGTGTCGTTGCATGCCCGTTTCGCTGGGCGTGATGAGGGTTTTGAACCCCAGTAGTTTACCCACTGAGTTCCTACCGCTTCGGTGTTTCCCTACTGGGAATTGCCGAACGGTGAACCCCAGAAAGTCAAAGCCTACATGGCCTTCATGTGCATGAAGCGTGTGTGTAATCTTTGTTTTACTGGTTTTCAATTCCAGTCCCATTTTTGTCAACCATACCCCTATTCGTTGCTGGCAATCCTGGATCACCGCTAAGTCCTCATGCAGGATCACAAAGTCATCCGCATAGCGGATAAACTGAACTGCATTTCGATATTTAGTCGGTTGCCCTTTTTGCCAGATACCCTGTTTAGGGTAAGCCTGTCGGATATACCTTTCTATGCCATGTAGGGCCACGTTCGCCAATAAAGGGGAAATCACCCCGCCCTGCGGGGTGCCTTCACGGGTTGGAAATAAGGCCTCCCCATCCATGTAGCCTGCTCTTAGCCAGTTTTTTACAAGGCGGTTCATGACGGGGTATGTACTCAGCTTCTGTAATAGGGCTTGATGGTTGATGCGGTCAAAACATTGGGCTATATCGGCGTCCAGCACATATTTAGGCTGGCGGTTAATGCCTTTATAGATCGCTTCTATCGCATCATGGGTTGATCGTCCGGGTCTGAAGCCGTAGCTATTGGGTTCAAAGTGAGCCTCCCATTCTGGTTCTAACGCCTGCTTTGCTAAGGCTTGGAGGGCCCTGTTTTTCATCGTTGGGATACCTAATGGCCGCTTCTCCAGGGAACCAGGCTTGGGTATCCACACGCGACGAGTGGGTTGAACGGGTTGGGCAGGGCTCAATTCAGATACCAGTGTCAAGCGTTCAGGCGGGGAGAGGTCTTTCACTCCATCTACCCCGGCTGTTTTCTTGCCCTGATTGTCCTGCGTAACTCTACGAACCGCGAGACATTTGGCTGACCAAGACCTCATCAGGGTCTTTTGAAGTTGCCTAACCGTCCTTCTGTCACCACGTTGTGAGGCTTTGAATATGCGCTTTTGCAGCTTAAAGACGGTACGCTCCAGCTTGTGCCAGGGTATCGCCTTCCAGTCCATCATCGTATGGTTCATACGTGCTTTAGCCATTTACACTGCTACTCGTCCCTATTCAATCCATTCCATCGTGCCTACGTCAGCATATCCGGGGCATTACCCCCGGCCTTGGCTTTTTAGGCAATCTCGTCGTTCTGTGGTATGCGGTTGGCACCTGCTCAACTTGCTGAGAGTTGAGAACCACAGACGTTTACTTCGTTCCTGACCACCGTTGGTTGAGTCGGTAGGATGATGCTCTCTGCCGGGTTTAGTGGGTGTGCATGTTGGTCTGTCCTGTAGCAGCCAACCCCCTATCCTTTGCCTTTTGGCTACAGCCTATTAACCTACGTTGGCTGTTCACGTGTGACGACACCGGGCCGCCGGGGCGGTTCAACCACATCTTCGCTTTCGCTATCCATAAACTCGTGCTCGACGGGGTTCGACGTTAGGTTCGCCGTTACCGCCTTTTCACCCCGCTTTACGGATTGATGACCAGTCGCTACCGTAGGGGTGATGCTGTTACCCCTGCACCGGGGAGAGGGACTTTCACCCTCACGGTTATCAAGTTGTCAAGGTTCAGATTTCTCTTTACCTTGCCATCCATCCCCCGCTTTCGCGGTTTCGGATGAACGAATCGCACACAGGGGGCACGTCCCGAAGGCTGACGATTCAGCAAAACCGGCAGGGGGAAAGGTCGTGGCGTCGATCGTGCAGGGTTTTGACTATCTTGTGGGGTAAAGCATTCAATAATCCTAGGGGTCGTTAAATGCTTTACCCCGTTTCTATTTTCTGTTTGGTCAACAGTCCGTATGGCAGGGGGGAGGATTGCCGTTAGATTACTGAACAAGAGTCAATAAAGAGAAAGAATGGGCTTGCCCCACAGGCTTTAGGTTTCGACAACCATTGTTTTGATTCCCATACGCTCCCCGCTGGGCAGGCGACCCAGTAGAAAAACATCAATCTCCGATTCGCCAGCCCGAAACACCTGCCGTTCGGTCAGGCTGGTTTCCACTATTCGTTTAAGGGACTGGAATTTAGCCGTGCGGGCTTTCTCTTCATCACCATACCAGTCCTGTTCCGTAAGAACGGGCTTCCAGAAATCCTCTTCCGGCCTCTCATCGACAAATGTCGAGGGGGGGAGCATCTGCCAGTCCTTGATCTGACTCACTGTAAGTGGTTCCGGCTGCGTCAGATAACAGGAAATCAGTTCGACGGGCTCGTCTGATTCGCTGGGATACAGCAAATCCGTGAGCAGGGGCTGAATCTGCGCTGTAAACGTAGCAGAATCGATGGGTTGATTCGGGGTTACGGGTTGATCGCTGGTCATGAAAACAGAAGAAGTGCCGGTCTCGGGCTGGACCGGAATAGTTCGGATTGGAAACCGGGGGTCGAAAACAATTATAGTAGATTTGCCCTTAATCAACAAAATCGCAACGATCATGTTAGAGACCCTAATGAATCTGGTACGGCAGCAGGCAGGTTCTGCCATCACAAACAACACCGCTATTCCGGGTGATAAACACGACGATGCCGTTCAGGCGGTTTCGGGTGGTATTTTGAGCGGACTGCAACAGCAGGCGCAGGGCGGTGGCATCGGTAACCTGATTGGTATGCTGACCGGCAATAGCGGGGCACAGCAGGAAGTGAATCAGGGCGTTCAGAAAACGGTGCAGGAAAGCCTGTTCCAGAAACTGGGAATTTCGCCCCAGGTAGCCATGTCGATAGCCGCGGCTGTTGTACCGGTGGTGCTGAGTAAGCTCAGTCAGAAAGCACAGGACCCCAATGATCAATCCGTTCATACCAACGATGTCGTGGGATCACTGACCGGTGGGAAAGACTGGATGAGTATGGCACAGGCGGCTATGGCCGATGGGAAACTCGATGTGAGCGACCTGATGCGGATCATGGGTAACTCGGGTGGCAGTAATACGCAGACACAGCCCAAACAGCAGTCAGGCGGTGGCCTGGGCGACATGCTGGGCGGCCTGTTTAAATAAATCAGTACGTATCACGAAAATCATCCTACGCACCTTAATCAATCTGTTATGAAAACAATACGAAGAAGAATCCGAACGAACAGCTGGCTTATTATGGGTCTGGGAATGACTGGTCTGCTGACAAGTTGTGCTGACCACAATAGCGTAACACGGGCAGCCGCAACGGTAAACCTGGTGAATACCAGCGGTAACTCAATCGGCACGGCTAACCTGACTGAAAATTCCAGCGGAACCGTTACACTGGATGTTAAAGTAAATGGCTTACCCGCTGGCTCACACGGAATTCACTTTCACGAAGTGGGAGTGGCTGATCCGAAAGCATCGCCCGCCTTTTCTACCTCCGGCGAACATTACAATCCAGCTAGCAAAAAACACGGAATCAGCAATCCGCAGGGAACCCACGCGGGGGATCTGGCTAACCTTGAGGTAGACGCACAAGGCAATGGCCGATTGACAACAACAACTGATCGGATAACCCTGACCGAAGGCGCCACGACACTATTCGACGCCAATGGCTCATCATTAATTATTCATGCTAACACAGACGATCAGGTAACAGACCCCTCAGGTAACAGTGGAGGACGGATTGCCGGGGGCGTAGTCGTAAAACAATAAGGCTTCTGTTTCCCGAAAAGTCTGCCACGATAAGAGCGGGCAGCTGAATAGCTCCGACATTCTGGCCCGTTTTGCTCTTATTTCTGTCAATCTGACAGCTTTGCAAACAATTTTTCTGGCTGGCATTTGTATTGTTAGATGAAGACTGTCTGACAGTATTTGACACAGAAAACAAGCAACTAAACCATATTATGGGAAAGATTATTGGTATTGACTTAGGCACCACAAACTCGTGTGTAGCCGTGATGGAAGGTAACGAACCCGTTGTTATTCCAAACTCAGAAGGAGCACGGACCACGCCGTCGGTAGTTGCCTTTATGGACAACGGTAACGGCGAACGTAAGGTCGGCGCACCGGCCAAACGTCAGGCCATCACCAACCCGAAAAATACGATTTCCTCGATCAAACGCTTCATGGGTAAGCGCTTTAACGAGGTAACCAACGAAACCAAAAACGTCGCGTATGACGTAGAAAACGGCCCGAACGCTACGCCCCGCGTCCGTATCGGTGACCGTCAATACACGCCACAGGAGATTTCGGCCCTGATTCTGCAGAAGATGAAGCAGACGGCTGAAGACTACCTGGGCCAAACCGTAACCGAAGCCGTTATTACGGTACCTGCCTACTTTAACGATGCTGAACGTCAGGCAACGAAAGAAGCCGGTCAGATCGCAGGTCTGGACGTAAAACGAATTATTAACGAACCAACCGCAGCCGCGCTGGCTTACGGGCTTGACAAAACCGACAAAGATCAGAAAATCGCGGTCTTTGACTTAGGTGGTGGTACGTTCGATATTTCGATTCTGGAACTGGGCGACGGCGTTTTCGAGGTAAAATCGACCGATGGTGATACGCACCTGGGTGGTGATGACTTCGACCAGGTAATCATTGACTGGCTGGCCGACGAATTCAAGAAAGACGAAGGCATTGATCTGCGTCAGGATCCAATGGCCCTGCAACGTCTGAAAGAAGCCGCTGAAAAAGCGAAAGTTGAATTGTCGAGTTCGACCTCGACGGAAATTAACCTGCCTTACATTATGCCGGTGAATGGTATCCCCAAACACCTGGTACGTTCGCTAACCCGCTCGAAATTTGAGCAACTGGCTGATTCGCTGATCCAGCGCAGCTTAGAGCCTTGCCGTCGGGCGTTGAAAAACGCGGGTCTGTCGGCCAGCCAGATTGACGAAGTTATTCTGGTCGGTGGTTCAACCCGGATCCCGAAAGTACAGGACGAGGTTGAAAAACTGTTCGGCAAGAAGCCTTCGAAAGCCGTTAACCCTGATGAAGCAGTAGCCATCGGTGCGGCTGTACAAGGTGGGGTACTAACGGGTGAGGTGAAAGACGTACTCCTGCTAGACGTTATCCCGCTTTCGCTGGGTATCGAAACAATGGGTGGCGTATTTACCAAAATGGTGGAAGCCAACACGACCATCCCGAGCAAGAAAGTGGAAGTGTACTCGACGGCGTCGGACAACCAGCCGAGCGTTGAAATCAATATCCTGCAGGGTGAGCGCCCAATGGCGGCTCAGAACCGCCAGTTAGGCCGGTTTATCCTGTCGGACATTCCACCAGCGCCCCGTGGTGTTCCTCAGATCGAAGTAACGTTCGACGTTGATGCCAACGGTATCCTGAACGTAACGGCAAAAGATAAAGGCACGGGTAAAGAGCAGAAAATCCGAATCGAAGCTTCGAGCGGTCTAACCGACGCGGAAATCAACCGGATGCGCGAAGAAGCTAAAGCCAACGAAGCGGCCGATAAAGCTGAGCGTGAGTCGATTGAGAAAGTGAACCAGGCGGACTCGATGATTTTCCAGACGGAAAAACAACTGAAAGAGTACGGCGACAAACTGAGCGAAGGGAACAAGTCGGCCATTGAATCGGCCCTGGGTGAACTCCGCACGGCACACGGTTCGCGGGATGCAGCCGCTATCGATGCTGCCCTGGAAAAACTGAACGGTGCGTGGGCAACGGCGTCGACCGAAATGTATAACGCAACGGGCGGTGCTAACCCAATGGATGGCGCTGGTGCCGGTTTCGACGGTGGTAACACTAACCCCGGCGCAGGTCAGGGTCAGCCAACCGGCGACAACGTATCGGACGTACCGTACGAAGAAGTGAAATAAGCTAACGTACGTTAGCTAGATGAAAATCCCCGGCTGGAAACGGCCGGGGATTTTTTTGTTATAAACTTTATCCGGTAAACTTGACCTGTTAAAAGTTATCCGATTAATCTGATGCTGTATCCGGATATTGCCCAGGAGCTGATCGAACGACAGGAGCATGACCTTATCGTTCGGCAACGACTGATCACAGAAGGCAAGCTATTTGAGGGCTACAACCCGGATATGGAAGCGGTGCACCTGGATAATGCCCAGCGGCTTTGGAAAATCATTGACCGAATTGGCTGGCCAGCGCCAGAGCAGGTCGGCGAGAAAGCCAGCCAGGCGGCCTGGTTGATTGTCCAGCACGCAATCAGCTTACCAGCCTTCATGAAAAGCGCGCTGGCCTTAATGAACGAACAGCAAGAGACGCGAACGATTGATCCAGTTAACCTGGCTTTTCTGTCGGACCGGATTGCCATGTATGAGAACCGTCCCCAATCGTACGGCACTCAGTTTGTCGATGATGAACAGGGCCGACTGATGCCTTATGCGCTGGCCGACTCGATCGAACAGGTCAACCAACGTCGCGAGGAATTAGGGCTCAACACCGTTCAGGAACGATTAGCTGAATTGACGGCTCAGATAAACGTTGAGCAGAAAAAGGCTCCAGCACCAGGCGAAAGGCAAGCCAAACGGGAGGAGTATGATGCCTGGCGCAGAAAAGTGGGGTGGATCGATAGGTAGTTAAGCCATTGAAGAAAAATATACCATGAATTATACGTTTTTAGAACCCTGGATTGCCAGTGATAACTCTGCAGCAGTTTTAGGTGAGTTACAGATTGAACTTGGAAAACAGCATCAGTTGTATGAAAAGCGGGTTGAAGTAATTGGGAGAAGTTTACAGGCCGATGATTATTTATTTCGAATGATTGAGAACGACGTTGAATATTGCATGGTACATTTGACCTGGTCTGGTCGTAAAGAGTCAAACCCTGATTTTCCACGAGTTACTTTTTTCAAGACGTGGGAAACATTTGTTGAAAAGGTGATGAAACCATTACACGAGGACTACATCGACCTTGATTGAAAGTTGAACGTAATGTTTTAAAGTTTTCGTTTGCCGCTACTTGACAGGAACTCTATACGTTTATTATGAATTGGGTTGACTTTCTAGTAGAGAAAAATAGCAGGAAGCCTAATTCTGTTATACAACACAATTATTACGGGTGGACCCCAAACAACTCTTTATCAAGGCCGAATTTCTGTACCGCCGGGTCGAATGGGTTGAGGACTGGCAATACATCGGTTTAGAAACTGGGCTCGAAGAGCGAATTGACAACCTGCTCAAGACGATTTTTGGCAGTAAGAATATAATTCTGATTCGTGGAAGACGAGATTCTGCCATTATGAGTCAGCATGAAATCCGTCAGTTGTTTTTGCAAGGCTTATACGATGCAGATTTTAAAATCTGGAGTTCAGACTTCACGGTAGTACTGGATTTCAATAGGATTGGCGTTTATCGCGCAGGCAAAGCCGGTTAGGCAGTTTTCGGTAGATAGGCTGGACTTTTGAAGATTGAATATGCCAGCGCGATCCAAAAGGCCTAAAAGTTGAAAATACAGTTTGTGCAGCGTAATTAGCCCGATAAAAAAATAGGGCTGGTTACGTATGTAACCAGCCCTTCTGCTGAGTAGGACGTAGCGGGCTCGAACCGCTGACCTCTGCCCTGTCAAGGCAGCGCTCTGAACCAACTGAGCTAACATCCTGTGACATCCAATCGACTCTTTGTGCCGTTCGGGGTTGCAAACTTACAAAACTTCGTCGGTTTCCAAACGGGTGTGGTAAATTTTTTGCGACGGAATTCGCCACAGCAGGAAAAACCCGACCACAAATAGACCTAATAACACCAGTACGCTATTGCGCATGCTGCCCGTCAACTGCTCGATCAGGCCGTACAGCAGGGTGCCCAATACGATAGACAGCTTTTCCGTTACGTCGTAGAAGCTGAAATAGGAAGCTGTCTCGGTGGTGGCCGGAATCAGCTTGGCGTAGGTCGAGCGCGACAGTGACTGCACCCCACCCATAACCAGCCCCACAATGGCCGCCAGCCCGAAAAATTGTCCCTGCGTCTGCACAGCATAGGCCCCGGCGCAGACCCCGACCCAGATGAAGATAATCACCATGAGCGTGTACGTATTTCCGATCCGGTCTGATAGACGAGCGAATCCATAGGCCCCCGGAATGGCGACGAGTTGCAGGAGCAGGATCAGGATGATCAGGTTCTGCCCATCCATCTTCAGTTCGTCGCTGCCGAAGAGCGTGGCAACGTACATAACCGTCTGCACACCCATGTTGTACACGAAAAAAGCCAACAGAAACCGTCCGGTCAGCGCCTGTTGCCGCACGCGTTCGAAAACGGTACGTAGCTCCCGAAAGCCGTTGAGCAAATAGCTACCCGCTAAAGCTGGCTTCGGAACGCCATCGGGAAGGCGGTTAAACGGAATCTGCGCGAAGCCGATCCACCACAGACCAACCGTCAGGAAAGCCAGGCGCGACGCCAGCCCCTCGGAAATGTTGCCGAACCAGTCCCGTTTCAGAATGACCAGCAGGTTGAGAACCATGAGCAGGACGCTCCCGATGTAACCCATCGAAAAACCCCGCGCACTTACCCGGTCGAACTGGTCTTCGGTGGCAATATCGGGCAGGTAGGAATTGTAAAAGACGATACTGCCGCCCCAGCCCACTAAACTCAGTCCGAAGCAGATGACAGCGAAGGTGGTCGTGTCGCGGGTGAAGAAAAAAAGCAGGCTGCAACTGATGGCACCCGTATAACAGAACAACTTCATGAACGCTTTCTTCCGTCCGCTATAATCGGCCAGGGCGGTACAGATGGGCGACAGCAGGGCCGTCAGCAGGAAAGCGGCCGATATCGTGTACGAGAACAGAACCGAGTTTTTGACCGACAGCCCCAGGAAATTTATGACCGGACCACCCGTTTCGTTGAGGGCCGTTGCCGAAAAATAAACGGGAAAGATGCTGGAGACAATCACCAGCGAGTGAACCGAGTTGGCCCAGTCGTAGTACGTCCAGGCGCGTAGGGTTCGGGGATCATTCAGAGCCATAGGGGCGGGGCTGCCAGCTTAGAGCGACGGTGCAAAAACAAGGTTGATGTCCGTCGTGGTGCCGTTAACGGGAGCCTGTTGCCGCAGAATCAGCGACGACCGGTTCAGTTCAATAATCGGGAAATTCCCTTTGAACCCCGATACGTCCACATCCATCGATTTGTTATCGGACGCCAGTGTCCAGGTGCCCTGGTTGACAATTGAGTTGGAACTGTTGGGGTCATAGGCCCGAACGGTGTTGTTGTTCCGGAACTCGAACTTGAGGCCGAACAAAATCTGGTTCGTTGTGCTGAGCTGGTTCCGATTGATACTCTGTCCGTTGGCATTGGTAATATCAGTAACCTGCCAGTTGTTACCTACCAGCAGTTCGGTCTGGGAGCCCGCAGTGGGGTTGTTGTTATCGTCTTTGCAGCCAACCAGGGAGCCAATAGCTACAAAACATAAAAGCAGAAAACGAAGGCGGTTCATAAGAATGCTGTGATTTTAGTAAGTCCATTACGTAACGCCTACGTAACCGGATGTGGTATTAAGCTGCCGGGTGGGCTCTCCTCTTTCGAGGGAGCGGGATCGAGTAAAGCGCCCCAGACGCCCAAAATTGCGTAGTTTTGGCGAAATTACAAGACTATGCGCGTTCGACTCAACGTTTTCCTGCTGTGCCTGCTGCCCTTTATGTTCAGCCTGATACCGGTTGGGAAGGCGCAGGTGCAGTGCGCCGAACGACTCAATTTTACCCCCGTCACGCAGCCCAATCAGATCGGGTGGGATAAATTTCCGACCTTCAGTTCACCGTTTCCGGTCGTTTACGGCGGTCCCCGCTTCACCGACATGCAGGCCAGCCCGCTCAAACACGGATTCAGTCACCTGGTCAACGTCAAAAATAACGAGTATGGCTCACTGGTCCAGAAAGGGCAGTGGGGCATCATCTATTACGGCTTCGCGACGGGCCTGAATCAACCCTGGGAAACGCTGGAAAGCCCCTGGAATAATAACCTGACGGCCTACCGGGCCAAGTGGGAGCAGTGGCTGCTGGAAGTATCGGGTGGACAGAAGAACGCGGCCAGGCAGTATATATTTCCAGCCAGCCGGCTGACGCTGGATCTGGAGCGGATTCGCGAAACCGACTCGCGGATTCTGGCCCTCAAACAGGACAGCAGCGTGCCGGCGCAGTACCGACAGCTCAGCGATGCCGAATTCATTGCCGCTTATAAGAACGCCATCCGCAACCTCTATGCCGAAGGGATGCGCTACGTTCGGCAGCGCGCCGACCTGACGGGCGTAACCGTAAGCAGCTATGCCGATACGCCCATCCTGAATACGTACATTAACGTAACGGGCTTCTCCTGGACCGACTGGTCGACTAACCTGAACCGGGTCAACTACCTGGTAAAAGATTCGACCGGGCGGGCTGTTGGCGGACCGTATTATACGCAGCTGGATGTTTTGTCGCCATCGGCCTACTATTTCTACGATTACCCGAATCCCTTCGCGTCCGATTATTTGCCGTATCTGCTGTTTCAGGTAGAGGTAAACCGGGCCTGGAGCAGTAAACCCGTCGTGCCGCTCGTCTGGCTGCGCTACCACAACAGCAGTAATTTCTACCCGAACTTTGTCCAGCCGTTCATGGCCGAAGCCACCGCCATCTTTCCAGTTTTTTCGGGGGCAGCGGGCCTGTGGCTCTGGGAGGAACCCAACCTGGAAAATACCCGTACCGACGTGTACGCGGCTTACGAACACTTTACCCACGGGCTATACCGGCTCTCGCTCTTTGCTGATATGTTCCAGGGGAACTACGAGCGCGTGATCGAAACCCCCGCCCGCGACCTGATGGAGAAGCAATTGCCCATCTGGCGGGGCATTGTAAAAGGCAATCAGATTCTGATTGCGGCTCAGAACTCCTACGCGAACGAGGGGCAGATAACGACGGTAACAGTCCGCTACAAAGACTGGGTTCGAAACATCGAGCTGACAGGGCGGGAGGTCTACCTCTGTAAGTTCGATATGAACACCGTTACGGCCAATGAGCCAATGGCGCCCCTTGTGCAGGTCTTTCCAAATCCAGCCAGCAGCGTTCTGACCGTTGCCATGCCTCAACCGCTGGCCGACCCTGCTGAGTTGACCCTGTTAAACATAAGCGGTCAGGTCGTCGTTAAAAAATCAATCAGCGGAAGCCGTGAGGAACTGTCTATCGCGCAGCTGCCCGCCGGGACGTATTTCCTGCGCATGCGGCACAAAACCGGCGTTCATACCCAGCATGTGATCATTAGCCGGTAGGTGCCGCCCGAATCCATCTCAATCATGCCGAACCAACTCAGCTACGAAACCAGTCCTTACTTACTCCAGCACGCTAACAATCCCGTCGATTGGTACCCGTGGGGCGAAGAAGCACTTAACAAAGCCATCGACGAAGACAAGCCCATTCTGGTCAGTATTGGGTATTCGGCCTGCCACTGGTGTCACGTAATGGAGCGGGAGTCGTTCGAGAAAGAGAACGTAGCGCGCGTGATGAATGAGAATTTCGTCTGCATCAAAGTCGATCGCGAAGAACGGCCCGACGTGGATGCGATCTATATGGACTCGGTGCAGGCGATGGGCGTGCAGGGTGGCTGGCCGCTCAACGTCTTTTTGATGCCCGATGCCAAACCATTCTACGGCGTTACGTACCTGCCAACCCAGAACTGGGTGAACCTGCTCGCCAGTATCCGGTCGGCGTTTGATGAGCACCGGACCGACCTGGAACAGTCGGCAGACGGCTTTGCCCGCGAACTGAACCTGAGCGACGCCGAACGCTACGGCCTGACGCAGCAACCTCCTTTGGTCGATGCCGCTACGCTCGACGCTATGTACCGGAAAATAGCGGTGAAGGCCGATGACGAGAAAGGCGGTATGCGCCGGGCGCCTAAATTTCCGATGCCCAGCATCTGGCGGTTTTTGCTGCGGTATCACGATGCGGCTTTATCGGCCGGAACGCCAGCGAACGATGCCTTGCACCAGGTAAAACTAACCCTGGACCGGATGGCGCTGGGCGGAATTTATGACCAGCTCGGCGGAGGGTTCGCGCGTTACTCGACCGACGCCGACTGGCTGGCTCCGCACTTCGAGAAAATGCTGTACGATAACGGCCAACTGCTGACGCTGTACGCCGAAGCGTACAGCCTGACGAAGAGTCCGCTCTATAAACATGTAGTCTATCAGACCATCCACTTCGCCCAGCGCGAACTGCTTAGTTCCGAAGGTGGCTTTTATTCGGCGCTTGATGCCGACAGCGAAGGGGTAGAAGGGAAGTTTTACACCTTTACGACGTCGGAACTGCGGGAAATTCTGGGTGAGGAGTACAACTGGTTTGCCCAACTGTATTCGGTTACCGAAGCGGGCAACTGGGAACATACCAATATTCTGCACCGGACCGAAAGCGACGAAGCTTTCGCTGAACGAATGGGCTGGACGCTGGCCGATCTCAACCTGCGGCTCGACGCGACCCACGCCCGTTTACTGCGTGTACGGAACGAGCGCATCCGACCGGGGCTGGATGATAAAATCCTGTGTTCCTGGAATGGGCTGATGCTGAAAGGGCTGGCGACAGCCTACCGGGTTTTTAACGAACCGGAATTTTTGACGCTGGCGCTTCGCCAGGCGTTTTTCCTGCTCAAAAAGATGCGCGATAGCCGAAACGGTCGGCTTTGGCATACGTATAAAAACGGCCGGGCTCGTCAGGCGGGCTTCCTCGACGACTATGCCGCCGTGATCGACGGTCTGCTGGCTCTGTACCAGGCGACATTCACGGAAAGCTGGCTGACTGAAGCGGACCAACTGATGCAGTATGTCCTGGCCAATTTCACCGACGAACGTACCGACGGTTCGGCCGACGCGCTGTTCTTTTTCACCGACAAAAATGGTGAAGAACTGATTGCCCGGCGAAAAGAGTTGTTCGATAATGTAATCCCGGCCTCCAATTCTACGATGGCCGAAAACCTCTACGTACTGAGCCTGCTCCTGGAACGCCAGGGCTATGCCGACCGCGCCGACCAGATGCTGGGACAGATGCAGCCGCTGGTTCAGCAAAACGCTGACTACCTGACAAACTGGGCAGCCCAATACGCCCTTCGGCTGCGTCCTACTGCCGAGATCGCCATCGCCGGCCCCGACGCTGACGCCTACCGGGCCCAGCTGGACGCCGAGTTTTATCCCAACAAAGTCCTGTGCGGTACCACCGAACGTAGCGATCTGCCCCTTTTGCAACAACGTGGTCCCATCAACGGCCAGACCGCCGTCTACGTCTGCTATAACCGCGCCTGCCAGCTTCCCGTTACGAGCGTGGAGGAGGTTTGGAAGGGAATGAAATAAAAAATTGGAACAAGGAGAAAGGATGAAATGAAGTAAGGAATAAGAAGGATGTTGCAAAGTCCTTGTTCCTTGCTCCATTTCATCCTTTCTCCGATTTTATTTTTCTCCCCACGCCGTTACAACCAGGGTTCGGCGGCCGCCGTGGTCGCGGTGTTCGCCGAGGTAGATACCCTGCCAGGTGCCGAGGTTGAGACGACCGTCGGTAATGGGAATCGTGACCGAATGGCCCAGCATGGCGGCTTTCAGGTGGGCTGGCATATCGTCTGATCCTTCATAGTTGTGCTGATAATAGGGTGCATTCTCGGGGACAGCTTTGTTGAAATAACGTTCAAAATCACCCCGCACCGTTGAATCCGCATTTTCATTGATAGCCAGACTGGCAGAGGTGTGCTGGATGAATACGTGCAGTATCCCCGCCTTAATTTGCTGGAGGTCCGAAAATTCACGCTCAATAATTCTGGTGATCAGATGGAAGCCGCGCGGAAAGGCAGGAAGCTGGAGAGTGTGCTGATAAACAGGCATAGCTGAAGTTTGGTAATACTCCTGTCAGGAAAATAGTTAAGTCAGTTAAGTATAATAACTCGCGCATGACCAGCAGGTTTAGCATAAAAGTACCCACCGTAACAGGGTCGGTGAGGGGGCAATGGCGTTTTATTTACGTTCGTAAATGTGTATTTTTCGGATCAAAATAAAACGTTGCTGTCCGGCCCGATGCAGATAAGTAAATCTTTCTGACTGGTAAGTGGGTAGCATTTTTCCATCGTAACCCATATCATGTTTGGTAACACAACTACGCTACGCTTTCCTGATCAACCACCGATAACACCCTTATCGCGGCCTGTTGAACTCATTTCGCCAGATTTTTCACTGATGTGTTGGGGCCATGAGTAAGCAGAGCTGGTATACTAGGCCGGTTTCCGTACAGGAGAGCAAATTTGGCCGGTGTCGGGTACCGATGGCTGGTCTCCTGTGGCTTTTCTGGTTGATGAGTCAGGCGGCTGCTCCGCCCGTAATTAAACAGTTCGACCGAATCTCCGTACGGGAAGGCTTGTCGAACAATTCGGTTCATTGTATGCTGCAGGACCGCGAAGGGTTTATGTGGTTCGGTACCAACGATGGACTGAATAAGTACGATGGCTACACGTTTACAGTGTTTCAGCCTGACCCGAACAATCCTGCTCGTAGTTTGCAGAACAACCGGATCCTCGCCCTGCGTGAAGACCGGAAAAACCGTCTGTGGGCCGTAACGCAGGGAGGAGGACTGCACGAAATCAACAAGCAGACAGGTCAGGTGACACCCCACCCGATTCAGGCCCGGAATGCGCACCGCTGGAATAATCAGGTTGCCATTTACGAAGACCGGGCGGGGTATCTGTGGGTTAGTACGTTCAACGGACTGGCCCGTTACGAGCCGGATCGGCATCATTTTGTCCTCTACCCCGTGCCGCAGGTCGACATGCAGGTCAAAACCGTATTCGAAGACAGGCAGAGCCGGCTTTGGGTTGGTACGTCCTACGGCTTATTTCAGTTGAGTCGGGAAACCGGAAAATACACGTTGGTACCGTGGACCGAAGACGCGCAGCAACCCGTTGTCAATGCGTTCTGTCTGGATAAAAACGATCGACTCTGGCTGGGTTCCATGGGGCAGGGGCTGCTGGAGCTTGATCTGAACGACCCGGCTCCCCGGCCCCGGCGGTTTAACCCCGGAAACCGGATCAGCCCGTACGTGTTTCTGAACGCGGTGCACTGCGACGACCAGGGCAACGTCTGGGTAGGAACAACGGAAGGACTGCATCAGGTGGACCCCGTCCAGCAGCGGGTCGTCACGTACAGCACCGGCTCGGGGTCGAAAAATGATCTGAGCAGTGCCAGTGCGCAGGCCATTTACCACGACCGGGCGGGAACACTGTGGGTTGCCACCAATAACGGGATCAATCGGCAGACAACCTCGGCCAAGCCCTTTGTTACGTATCAGGTAAAACCTGGCCTGGGCGAAACGAGTCTGCTGGCAAACCGCGTTAGTGCCCTGCTGCTTGATGCCCGGAATCAACTGTGGATCAGTAATCATTATGATGTTTACCGGAAGGACGCAGCGCAGCCTGCCCGGCAGATTTCACCCGATCGGTTACGGTCAAGCCCGCAGAGCCTGAACTACGTCCTTAACTTCCTGCCTGATGGAACGAAGGGTATCTGGCTGGGGAGCACGAAGGGAATCCTGCAGTTTGACAACGCAACGAATAACTATACGCTGTACCCGTCCGACATCTGGGTGCAACTGATGTCGCGGCACGGATCAGGCCCGATCTGGATCGGGGGCGATGGGGGTATTGCCGCCTTTGATCCGGTAACGAAACAATACACGTACTATAAATACGATCCGGCTAATCCGGTGGGAATACCTGATCGGTTTGTGTACGCCCTGCTGGCCAGCCGATCGGGCCACGTATGGGTAGCCGTAAATGGCAAAGGCATTAGTCGGCTTGATCCCAAAACAGGCCGGTTTACGCATTATCTGGCCAGTACTACTCCTGGTCATCTCAATAACTCAGAGGTACTGACGTTTTTCGAAGATCAATCAGGGGTGCTTTGGGTTGGTACAAATCAGGGTGGTCTCAATCGCTTCGATCCGCAAACAGGCCGGTTTTCCTACGTAACAACGCGGGATGGCCTGCCCAGCAATCGCATCGTAGGTATTCAGAGCGACAAGGAAGGGCGGTTGTGGCTGAGCACCAACCGGGGCCTTTGCCGTTACGATCCGCGTAAACATACGGTGCAGAATTATACCATGAGCAACGGCCTGCCCAGTAATGATTTCCTGGAAAATGCCGTCCTCCGTCAGCAGAATCGACTGTATTTTGGCACCCAGAACGGACTGGTTCATTTCAACACCGACAGCATTCGGGCGGACATGCGGCCCTTTCCGGTGTACATCACCGGTTTTAAAGTGCTGGATAACAGCCGACCCGTAACCACAAGCGTAACAGAGCTGCGTTACAACGAGAACTTTCTGGCCTTTGAATTTGTGGCGCTGACTTATGTGCTGCCCGAGCAATGCCGGTACGCGTATCAACTCGTTGGAGTCGATAAAGACTGGGTGCAGAGCGGGAACCGCCGGTTTGCCAACTACCCTAATCTGGACCCTGGCACATACACATTCCAGGTGAAAGCCGCGAACAGTGATGGCGTGTGGGCCGCAAAACCTGCCGTGTTCCAGATCGTTATCAGGCCGCCCTGGTGGCAAACCTGGTGGGCGTATCTACTGTATGCGCTGGTGATTGTTGCTGCCGTATATGCCTATCTGCGCGACCAGACCCGCCGTATCCGGCAGCAGCAGAAGGCCGAGCAGCTCAAGAAACTCGACGAAATCAAAACCCGGCTGTTCACGAACATTACCCACGAGTTTCGGACACCCTTGTCGCTCATTATTTCACCCGTTCAGCAACTGCTGGGCGACAACCAGCTGGATGCCGATGCCAACCGTAAGCTCGGGCTGATTCAGCGTAATGCCCGGCAGTTGCTTCGACTCATCAACCAGGTGCTGGACCTGTCAAAGCTGGAAACCAACCTGATGACAGTGGCACTGCAGCGGGGGGATGTACAGGAATACGTTGGGTTACTGGTCGACACGTTCTCGTCGGCTACGGAACAGAAGGGAGTTGCGCTTACTTACCGGGCATCGGTTGGAGAAAGGGAATGGCTGTTCGACGCCGACAAATGGGAGAAAATCCTGACAAATCTGCTGGCGAACGCTCTGAAGTTTACTGAACAAGAAGGCAAGATTACCGTAACACTGGCGGTTGAAGGGGTGGCCGGTACACCGGCCGAAGCGCATATCACAATTAGTGATACCGGTATTGGTATTTCACCGACGTATCTGCCGCACATTTTTGATCGGTTCTATCAGGTCGATGATTCCGCGACTCGTGCGTACGGGGGAACGGGGATCGGGCTGGCGCTCGTGAAGGAACTGACCGAATTGATTGGCGGAACCATTCAGGTCAGCAGCGAACTGGGAGTAGGCACTACGTTTAAGCTGCGGTTACCGATCCTGGTGCCAACCGGCGCGGAAGAACCGGTATCAACAATGCTCGATCCGGCCACTAAAATTCCCGACGTGCCCTACGGCGAAATCTCCCGGCAGACCGCTGTGGAAACGGGGCCGCTTATTCTCGTGGTAGAAGATAGCACCGACCTGCGGGAGTTTATCGTTAGTGAACTGAGCAATCAGTACCGTGTAATCAGTGCTGATAACGGCCTGGACGGCTGGGAGCTGGTTCAGGCAGAGCTGCCGGATGTGGTGATTTCGGATGTAATGATGCCCCGGATGAGTGGCATTGAACTGACGGAACGTATTAAAACCACGCCCCTGACGGCCCATATCGCCGTATTGCTACTGACAGCCCGTACGGCTCATGACAGCGTGATGGATGGCCTGCAGAAAGGCGCCAACGAGTATATGGCCAAGCCCTTCAATCTGGAGGAACTTGAGGTGCGCCTTCGGAACATGCTGACTCAGCAGCAGCGGCTTCGCGAGCAGTTCCGAACTCAGTTGACGCTGATCGACTCCCCCGAAGAACGGCAGGAACCCGAAGACGATTTCCTGAAACGGGTATATGCCATTCTGGAGAAAGCGCTGGATTCGTCCATAAGTGTTACGTCGCTGGCTCAGCAGCTAGACACAACCCCAAGAACTCTGAATCGAAAACTGGATAGCCTCGTGCAACTTTCGTCAGCCGATGTGATCCGGCAGTATAAACTTCGCCGGGCGGGTGAGTTACTCAAAAAAGGTCATTCCATAACGGATGTTACCTATATGACCGGTTTTAAAAGTACATCACACTTTTCCACGCTCTTTAAAGGACTTTACCAGAAAACCCCGACCCAGTTTCTGGACACAGAGTAGTCAATTTCCCGCTGATCAGGAACTTATTTCTGAAAACACTGGCGCTCAGTTAGAAAGAAATGCAGGGATAATAGTCAGCGATTGTCCATCCTAGAAGCTCTTTCAGTAAACAGCAGTAGGCCAAATTTACTAAGCGGTGTGCTTATAACGCACCAAAACAGCACTTTAGGTGACGAATTTAGGGTGCTTTGTAAACAATTCAGTAGACAAAGTAGTCTCAAAATCAGCTTATAAGACAGAAATTAGCTTCATATCATACTATTTATTAACTTAAAGTAAGATAAGATTGTATTTAACGTATTATTATGTTGTTACATTAAATGTATAAACAATTTATAAGGCAACGAATAGTTACTTGTAAGTTTCTCGTTTATCTTTGCGTCAACATAATGGATACAATCTCCATTTGGTACACCGATGAAAAAGGAAAAACTGAAACAGGCAGACGAGCAATTGGTTGCCAACTATCAGGAGACAAACGACGACGAGTACTTTGAGATGCTTTACAGCCGCTACGTAGGCAAAGTTTATCAGAAGTGTTTATCGATGACCAAAGATTCAGAAGCGGCTGAAGATTTTACGCAGGATATTTTCATCAAGGTGTTCAGTAAAATGAATACCTTTCAGCAGCGCTCTAAATTTTCGACTTGGTTATACTCTATTTCGCATCACTATTGTCTGGATCAGCTGCGGGTTGGCAAACGGCTGACTACCGAGACCCTGGCCGATGATCTGGTCGATCATATTTCGGATGCCGACGGGGGGGACGATGTAGAAACCAAATTGCGGGATATGGGTAAGCTGATGGAAGGCATTCCGATCGAAGAAGTTCAGCTGCTGCAGTTAAAATACGAACAGGGTGTCTCGATCAGGGAGATCGCCGAGCGCTATCACCTGACCGAAAGCGCGGTGAAAATGAGGCTTAAGCGCACCCGCGATAAGCTGTATGACCGGTATGCGAGTTACCATCAGGAATAAAAAATAGCGTCAGAGGGTGTGACCAGCAGGCCAAATACTCGTCTACAAATAAAAAGCGCCCGAAACTACTGTAGTTTCGGGCGCTTTTTATTTGTAAGCGGCTACCAGTAAATTTTTGATAATTGCTTAATTACCAGCGCCGTCAGCTTTGCTGCGGGCGATGGCATACGCACCAATTTTCTGGCCGTGCTCCAACCCGACCGTGCAGTCGAAACGGTAATGAATCAGGCCATAAATCCGCGACACTGATGCTTCCTGGGCACCGGCCGCAAATTCAGCCGTCCGGTCCGGGAACAAAGAGCTTAAAACAGCCGCAGCTGCTCCCGAAAATGTCGAATGTCCGGACGTATACGACGGAAAGTTCGGTAGGCCAACGGAAGTTTTAACGCCAAACTGCTGCGGGCGAGGGTAATAATAATAGTATTTCGCATCCCAGCAGGCAATACCCGCGTCCATGAGTGCCGTGCCGACCAGCGCCAGGGTCCGGGCCATGCGTACTTCACTGAACTGAGCATCGTGACCCGCGTTGGCGGCCGTGCGGTGCCAGTGCCCGGGTGGGGTGTAGCTACCCGCCCCATCCGACCAATAATTGGCGATACGTGCCTGCTCCCGCGTCTGACTCCGGTTGATCTGTTTTAATTCGTCCAGACTCTGGGTGAATTCGGCACTGTTGAGCGCTGGTGGCGGACCCGGCCGCAGGCTGATCATGGTCGCTTTGTCGAAGTTCCAGGGCTGCACGTTCACGTAGTTAGGTAGCATGGGAGGCCGCAGAGGAGCTTCCTGACTAACCCATACCTCGCTCAGACCACGTTCCTGGGCTTTCTTGATCATGTCGACTGTGACGGTCTGGTTATTTGCCGCGCTCATACCATCTGTTCTGGCCCGGCCCATCACTTTGGCCGCTACGCCGTTACCCAGTGCCAGCCCGGCAGTCAGATCGCTCTGCACGTTCATGCCGGCCCAGAGCCTGCTATCACGGTGTTCGGCCAGTTTGGCATCCAGGTACGCTACTTCACCGGGGAACATTGCTTTCAGAATAGTTGCCGATGCGGCAGCGACAACGGCATCTTCCGACGGGTAGCTGGGCAGACCGCTGACGGGGAACGCCGGTTTGATACTGGCATCGATCTGGCTGGGCGCCATCCGGTTGTACGTAAATTTGTAGTTCCAGGTGGCCACCAGCGCATCGTACTGCGCTACGCTCAGGTAGGCCAGCGCCCGGGCTGAGTAAGGCGGGTTCGCAAACGGAAACCGGGGATCGGCCAACGGGTTAGCGGCATCCGGAACGGGATATTTTCCGTCGGGAGTTGAGGCAGGGGGCACATTATACCGCGCACACAGTTCCCGGGCAATCTCGTTCCAGCGGTAAACCGCGCCGGAACTCCAGTAAGTAACAGCATCTTTCTGCGTTCCGCTAAAGGAAGCCGACTGTTGTTTCAGGCTGGCCAGTTCGGCCTGATAGTCGGACGAGTTTACGCTGGCTGGTGCTGCCAGCGTCACTTCTGTCGGCGTGGTCAGGATATACGTTTTCCAGCTGCCAGCCTGCGCGTCGATACTGGCAGGCTGATACGCCGAGCGCTCGGGCTCATTGATGCTCTTGCTGCAGGAAATAATTAAAACGGTCAGGCTGAGCAAGGCACTTCCCAGAACCGATAAGGAAACTTTATTTTTCATGGCGTTTGGCAGAGGAACGATCAAAGACGGAATAAATACAGGAGACCCACGGTGTAACTGGTGCTTTGCCCAACGTTCTGCCCATCGACCACGTACCCCACACGGGCGTTGACACCGATGTTACGGGGCTGGAATTTACCGTACCAGCCTACCGATGTAGCCTGCATATTGTTGGTCGGGAACGGCATATCGTTCCGCCGGATGTAATCGCCGTTGAGGCAGGCAGTACGTTCCGCCCACACCTCCGTTTGCCAGGTCCGGCGCAGTACGCCCATTCGTAGTCCGGCGTCATACACGTTGGGTACGTGAACCTGGTTGGTATTATACACCCGGTCGTCGGCCTGGTAAGCATCCCGGTCGATCCGGATGTTACTGCGCCAGCCATAACTACCATGCGCCGTCACGTACAGACCGGTTTTGGGCTGTTTGTAGCTGGCCAGCAGGCGGCCGGTGGCGGTGCGGCACTGCATACCAATCGACATGGGCATAAAGTCAGCTACGTAGGTACCGAGTGGAATTGACGCACCAACGATACCGTTTAGTGAAAAGCCGCCTATCTTCACGGCCTTCACCTTAATCCAGGCCGACAGGTCCTGAATACCACGCTGTCCCATCAGGTTACCCGCGCTGGCTTCGGTCCAGACGTAGGGTAGACTAAGAATAAGGTTGACCCGGTTGGTAATACCGATGGCTGGCATGACCATGGCACTTTTGGTGGTAAGCGTACCAATGTTCAGGTTTTCACGCTTGAGTGAGTTTTCCCAGTACTGATTCCAGGAATTTTGCGTGTACATACCTGCCACGCAAACTGATCCTTTGCTCATGTAAATGGCGTCGTGGGGCATCTGCGCCTGACTGATGAGCGGCAGTAGAATGAGGAAAGACGCTAGAAGTGGTTTCATTCGAAGCTAGTAATGAGAGGATTACAGACGAAAACTAACAGAGAGTACGGCGCTGCGGCCGTCCGAGGGCCACACCCCCGGACCAGGGTAAAACGTAGGACGTTTCGTAAAGTACTGTCGATTGAGCAGGTTGTTGACGCTGCCGCGCAGGGTTAACTGCTTACCGATGCGCCAGGTGCTGTTCAGATCCAGCAGGCTGTAGGCCGGAACCGGTCCAACGGCACCGTTAGCCGAGGGCGTAGCCGTGTTCAATGCGTCGGAGAAGCTTGCCGCTACGTAGCTGTACTGGAGCGTCAGGCTGGCGGTAGCGTAACGAGCCGTGAGGCCGTTGCGGCTGGTCCACTGCGGGGTAGATTCAACCCGGTTGCCGTTGATGGCCTGGTTGTCGCGCCCCGTTGAGACGCGGGCGTTGGTGTAGCGGGCATCCAGGTAGGCTGTTGATGTAAAGCCGCTAAGCTGAACCCGACCGATCTGAGCGAGCTGCCCCTCGATCAGCGCTTCGACACCCCGGTTGCGGCTGTCGCCGATGTTGGTCCGAAAGATGTAATTGCTGCCGTCGGCGTTGGTTTGCAGGAGCGTACCCAGGCGGTTGCGGTACAGCAGATCGAAGAGCGTTACGTTGACGTGCAGTCCCTGCCACTGACCACTGATGCCCAGTTCGGCAGTATACCCCCGCGCGTCTTTCAGGTTTTTATCAATCTGTTCGTACATCGACGCTGGAATGATATCCTTGAAGATTACAGGTCGATACGCCTGCGACCAGCCACCGTACACCTTCAGGGCGGATGTAAGCTGGTACTGCCCATTGATGCCCAGCAGCGCAAAATGGTGGTTGATGTCGGTCGGCAGATTATCCGGCGTATAGTACGTAATGGTGCCCCGCATCCGGGTCAGGCCGTTCTCAATCCGGATACCGGGTGAAATATTCAGCCGGGGTGTTAGCTGAAACTGGTTTTCCGCGAACAGGGCAATGTTGTTCGTACGGAAATGCAGGTCGCGCCGGAACGGGCTGACCAGCGTTAGGTCGAAATCATCACCCGTCGTGCCCTGTCCCTGCTGCTGCCGGTGCAGGTCGGTACTCATTACCTGAATACCACCCGCTGCCGTACCAGTCAGGCTACCCAGCCGGTATTTGTGAAGCAGCCGCAGTTCAGACGTGTAGCTGTTGAAATGATCGACGTCCACCTGCCGGTTCCGGAGCCGGCCCGTCGTCGGATCGACTCCGTCGGACACTGTGGCGAAAGCGTCGAACTGCACACTGTTGCGGGCACCCAGTACCGCTGAAGTCGTCCACGAAAGTTGCGTCTGGTCAGACAACTGCCAGTTCAGGCGCAGCGACGGTACGTAAATGTCCGGATTGAAATAGTTGCGGCTCCGGGTAGACTGGCGTGGGTTCTGGTTAAACAGCGAATCCGTCAGCGGTCCTGGAATCTGGTATACGTAGCTCGACCGGCCCAGTTCGGCGGTGATGCCCAGCCGACGGTTCGCCTGATAATGAATGGACGCAAACTGCGCCTGGGCTTCCGAGCGGCTGTTCTGGCGATACCCATCCGAATGACGGCGGTAGTAATACGCGTAGTAGGTCCACTTCCCAAGGCGTCCGCCAATGGCATTGTACGTACTGCGTAATCCGTAGGAACCGACTGAACTGTTCGTTTCAAAGCCGAACCGGCGTGTCGTGTCGGCGCGCTTCGTAACGTAGTTCAGCATACCGCCAAACTGGGCGCCGTACTGGAGCGAACCCGTGCCGCGAACCAGCTCAATCCGATCGATGCTTTCCATCGGTGGCGAATAGTGGCTGGCGGGGTAGCCATACATATCTGAATTCGTGATCACACCGTTCTGGCGGATATTGTTTTCCCAGGAACGGTGGGCATCGAGACCGCGCGTAGCGATATTGATCTGGTTGCCGGTGCCGTCCATATCATAGACGAAAACACCGGGAATCCGGGCGAACAACTGCCGTGGATTTTTCTCCGCTACCGTGGCGTCAATGTCCGATACGCGAATGGCTTCGCTACGTTTACCCCCCATCAGGAACGTACCATATACGTTGGGCAATGGGTCAACTACGGTTGGCTTGGCGCCTTTTACCGTGACTTGTTTCAGGGTGCGGGCGGTTAACGAATCTGTATTTTTTCTGGAAACAGGCGTCTGTGCTGTGAGGGTAGCTGCCGGGAGCAGCAATACTCCCGACAGCCACGCACTGAATATACGTGTTGTCATTGAGTGCCAGTAATAAGCAGGAGCAGAAGCCTGGACGACTACTCCGAAATAAAATGAGGAATACCTCTTACAGAAATGTAAGAGAACGTGGGTAGGCAGCCGCAGCAGCGCGGAGCCGAACCCAACGGGGAGAGAATCTGATCAGAAGTTGTGTATAGGCTGGTATGCTCTCAAAAAGGGGCGCGTTTTAGCTATCCAGACCAGGACGGCCAAACGTAATTGATCTCATTTCTTGGCGAAACAAAAGCCTAAGCGGTGTTTACCGTCCCACAGCGCTAAAGCCGGAAACGGAAAACAACAGAACTGACCAGAAAATCAGCGTGTTTCTGGCGGGGGAGCGTAAACGGATAGGGCGCGGGTAGCTATAACAAATAACTGTTCCGGAATCCGGACAATGGATTGCCAACCTGGCAATAGAAAGGCAAACGATAGGGGAGGACTGGGGGAATACTCTTTCAGCAGAAACTTGAGCAGCTTGTTCGTGTGCTGGTTCGAGTCATTGGACGTAGCCAGGTGTTTGTTCATAAACGCCAGCAGATCACTTTGCCAGAACGAACGGTTTTGCGATTCCAGACCGGCAATGTGCAGCGTATCGCCTTTGAGGTCCATGCTCACGACCATATAGTAGTGGCCGTGGTAGCTGAAACCGTCGGTTGTGGTACTGAGCAGATTAGTCGCGTCTGAGGTGCCCGTCAGGGGAATCTGAAACTCAACGATACTATCCACCGATCGGAATACGTGCAGCCGCTCCGTCAGGTCGTGTTCTGCCTGCCACCAGGCGCTGACACACACCAGCACGTGGGCCAGGGTGTGGTACACCAGGAGTAGAAAGAGACCGATGGTAACTGCTTTTTTCACAAAGTGGCTAATCTATGTGGTAAAATTACCAAAAAATAGTCATGCAGTGCTAAAATACAGAAAGATTACTATAAAAATAAGCAATTACCGGCAATACTTTCAGGACTTGTCTGTCGTTCCTGCCGCGTTGGGAGGGAGCAGGTCTGTAATCTCGTAGCTGACAGCGGTGGCATTCGGCTCCGGGTCAGGCTGATTGGTCCGCGCAAACGTCCGGGTGAATGAAGCCCCGTAGTAGAAGATAAGTGACGAATAAAAGACGAAGAGCAGCAACAGAATTACCGAACCGGATGCACCGTACAGGTTCGCAACCTGGCTGTTGATCAGCAGACGATTCAGAATCAGCTCACCAACCTTGAAAAGAACACTCGTAACCAGCGCGCCCACCCAGACGGCCCGCCGGGGCACCCGTACGTCGGGCAGGTAGTTGAAAACACTGGCAAACCAAAAGGTAATGATAACGACCGACAGGAGGTAATTTCCCCCGCTCGATAACCAGTCGCGCAGGGTAGGCGTACTGGTCAGCATACCTTGCTGCAAAACGGCCAGCCGCTGATCGATGGTTAATGATATAGAAAAGAGCAGGCCCGAAAACAGAATGATGACCAGCGCAATGCCCCGGTCTTTCAGCGTATGCACAAAACCCCGGCTGGCTTTTGGCCGGACGTTCCAGAGTTGATTCAGCGAGCTTTTGACGACGCTGAATAGTGTCGTGGAGGCCAGTAACAGCAGAAAAAATCCTACGAGCGTCATCGGAAGCGTAGGCGGCCGGTTCTGAAGATGCTGCGAAATATCCTGCAATTGATTCGCACTGCGGGGACCAAGCAGTTTACTGAGTTCGGCAAACAGGCGGTAGCTCACCAATTGATGCTGCTCGTTCAGTACCGGACTGAGCACATTGCTGAGCATAATGACAATTGGCGGCAGGGCAAAAAACGTAAAGAACGACGTAGCACCGGCCATCCGCACAGGGTCGTTGGCCTTCAGATTGGTGAAAGCTTCCCGAAACAGACGAAGAACAGGGACGATTTTTTTGGGTGCTGAGACGACCATGCACAAGGGGAGTTGGTTAGCTAACGACAGGAGTAGCGCAAGGGTTTAGAGTACGTTGATCGTCAGCCTATATATAGCGCGCGTTTGGGGGCAAGTTGGAGACGATCGATTCCTTGGAACTGAGATAGAAGAAGACTATTAGGGTCGATCGGATTCTGTTACAGAATCCCATCTCCAACGGACAGCGGATCGAGTCGTTCGTCGTTGAAACCATGGTGTTCTCAATACATAGGACAGATTTTTGGTTAAGTTAAACTTGTAGAAGTAGAACCAGGAATTGTACTTTTCTTTCCCTTTTCAATGCGTTCGACGTACCACTGAGCCGGGGTCTGGTAACACAAGTAGTTTACGACACAACCCTCTCAGAAAATCTGTCCAGTGAATAGGGGGCTAAGACATGCTTCAAAGCGGCTTTGATCACCAGTAAACCAATATCTTGATTGGGTTTGGCGTTGAGTCATCGATGTCCGTGGTGAAGGCTAGTAAGTCGAATGAAAATGCTGATTTTAAGAAGAATAGATTGAATAAGATCAACTCTTCGTAGCTACGTAACGTAGGCTGTTCCGGGCATTCAGCTTGTCGTTGCTCAACGGATTGACCGTAGATTTGCTCATAGGTCTGCGGCAGTAAATCCAACAGTTTAGCGAATTGTTTTTGATTCAACCCGATGGCTGATCGCTAGTGGCGATCAGTTCGTAAATCAGCAATGGAGATGTTCTTGGTACAAAATTAACCCCTTGCAACAACTCTAATAGCTGAGCATGAGCAAAAACGCTTTTGCAAAATAGGCCGGTATAGAGTAGTATTACGGTTAAAAACTCGCTGAGTAGCGTAGGCATATGTATCTAAGTTTGGCGCCCCAAATCTAAATACCAGAGCCCCAGCGGGCTTCTTCTAAAAAGGTTAATGTTAAGCTAATAATATAGTATAAAAGACAGACAATAGTTATTCCATTTAGGGTTTCTAACCCGGTAATTTTACATTTATAGCTTAAGCAGCCTATGCCGGACGATTCTCAGGATGAGTTTTTCTCTTCCGATTGGTTAGTTTCCGAGTCCGTCCGAACCTTACTTAATTCAGCTCCAGCGGGGGTTGCTTTATTACGGGCGGTTCGCAACGTCACGGGGCAGATCACTGACTTCCAGTATCAGCTGGTCAACCCTATGCAGCAAGCACTGACCAATTACCCCGTAGAAGATCTGATGAGCCTGCCATTGACGATACTCAACCCGAATATGGCTGGGATAGATAGGTTAACGCAGCTTATCGACGTCGTTAACTCAGGTAAGCCGAGTTTGCAATTAGAAACATATCAACTTGATGGCAATAGTATTCTATACGACCAGCTTTACCTAAAATCAGGGGATGGCGTGCTCATGTTAGTGCAGGATGTTACGTATTGGCCTTTATCGCCTTCTGAACACCAGCAGCAGGCTGACTTATTAAAGGCTATTCAACTGGCAGAATCCGTCGACTCAGTACGAGAAAGGCTACTTAGACTTATTGGTGGTCATACGAAATAGACCTTTCCGACTGATAGCATCCGGCAGGCGTCATAACCGGAGTTGATACATTTCATATAAAAATCGTTCATAGACAATCACCTTTATCTCAGCTTACAACACACTTTTACGCGTGTTTTGATTGTTGCACAGATACATATAGGGCTTTCGAAGCAAAACACCTACTGTTTCTTCCAGTTTATTTCATGATACGCTCCTTTTGATCGTTCTTTTTATTGACATAAACGATGAACGACCTACCTATTCAACACCACAGGGCGGGCCGAAAAGCCAAGCGCCCTCTGACTCAACCCGAACAGACGAATCAGGAATTGCTTCAGCAGATTGCTGACTACCAGCAGGAAGTTGAGCGGCTCCAATCTGCCTTACAGGAAGCGCAGATTTTGGTTACACAACATGGTCAGTTCGAAGCAGAACAAAGAAGGCTATTAGCGCAGGAACGTGAGCTGAAATCAAACTTTATTAATCTGGCGTCCCATGAATTTCGTACACCGATGATGACCATTTTGACCTCTGCTTCGCTCATTAACCGCTACAATAGTTCGGAAGAGAGCGATAATCGGGAGCGACATGTACAACGTATTAAAGCTGCCGTGACTAACCTGACCGCCATGCTCAATGAGTTTCTGGCGGTCAGCCAAGTCGATCAATATGCCTTGCGCAGTACGTCCCAATCGCTGGAGCTTACCGCATTTTGTCAGGACGTGATTGCCTCTGTGAAGGCCACCGCCAAACCCCGGCAGCGATTCAATTATCAACCACAAACGGGATCACTTGAGGTGTGTCTGGACTCACAACTCCTAAAAAGTATTTTGTTTAATTTGTTAACCAATGCTAGTAAATACTCGGCTGATGACATGCCCATTCAGTTAATTAGTGCAATTCAAAACAGGCATATTGTTTTTACTATAATTGATCAGGGTATCGGGATTCCAGATTTGGATAAAGACAAGGTATTTACCAATTTTTTCCGCTCCCGTAACGCTATTCACGTTCAAGGTACCGGTCTGGGGTTGTATCTGGCTAAACACTACGCTGAGCTGTTGGGGGGAACTATTACCTTCACGAGCGAGGTAGGAAAAGGAACGTCCTTTACGGTTCAGCTACCGTTAATGAGCGAACGAGCATGAAAACGATTCTGATCATCGAAGACAAAAAGGAGGTTCGCGAAAACATCGCGGAAATGCTCAGACTGGCCCAATACGCAGTTGTTCAAGCTGAAGAAGGCAGACGGGGTGTTGCACTTGCCCGATCGGCTAGGCCAGATTTAGTCCTGTGTGATATCATGATGCCTGAATTAGATGGCTACGGTGTCTTACACATCTTGAGTAAAGATCCAGACACAGCCAGCATACCTTTCCTTTTCCTGACGGCAAAGATTGACTCGGAACATATTCGCAATGGGATGAACCTGGGGGCAGATGATTATCTGACCAAACCCATCGACGACATTGACCTGCTGGCAGCCATCGAACGTCGGCTCAAAAAAGCCGAGCAGATGAATCGTCACATTGCGCAACCTGGTCTGACCGATTTTCTGAACACCTTTCACCTACCGGATGAACTTCCCTACTTGACCCTTCGATACGTTAAAAAACAAGCGCTCTACCTGGAGGGCGATGCTCCCGTTAAACTTTATTACATCCGAAGTGGGCAGGTCAAACGCTTCAAAACGGATGCCTCCGCCAACGTATTTATCACGGCTTTGTCTGGCACAGGTGATTTTGTTGGCTTGCCAGGCTTATTGCAGAATACTCCTTATACCGAATCGGCGGAAGTGCTGCTGGACGCAGAAGTCTGTCTAATTCCGCAAACCGAATTCCTGACTCTCATAACGAATCATTCCGATATAGCGCTCTACTTCATGCGCCTACTGGCGCATGATCTAAGCCAGCGCGATGACCGCCTGCTCAAACTAGCGTATCTACCTGTTCGCAAACGAGTTGCAGAAGCCCTGCTACTGGTTTATCGGAAATTTTATTCACCCTTGGATGAGCCGAACACTAAATCGGCCAATCAGGCCATATCTATGACATTATTGCGGGAGAACTGTGCGCAACTGGTAGGTGCGTCGATGGAAACCGTCATCCGGGTACTGAGTGATTTACGGACCGAAGGAATGCTGGAGCTTTCGGGTAGTCAGATTACTTTACTGGACATTGACCGGCTGACCCGGCTCAAAAACTGATATGTCGATAAATATCAGGTGATACGCTGACATTGGTCAATAAGGTGACTGATAGTCATTTTGTTTATCCGGTTTACAATCATAGGGGAAGCCAGATGAACGGGTGAAATTTGGGTATACTTAACTCAGTTTACCTAAAATTTTATATCCTCTCAACGAATGGCTTTCATTGATAGAGTGCTCCAACAACCTGCTTATGGTTGGAGCGATAAGACCGGAACCTTAGTTATTCCTACCAAGCGGCAACTCTTCACCGAAGCATTTTCCCGCCTGAACATCCTGGCAACCAGGAAGAACTGGATACCGGCGATAAGCTGGCTAATGATGCTTTGCCTGCTGCCTTTCGCAGCTCTGGCGTTCTTTAAATATTTCTCATGGCCCCTGTTGGGTATTGGGTTTGTTTACAGCATCTCGATCATGAGCACACAGGCGACCATCTGGTTTCATCGATATAGTACGCACAAAGCGTACACGTTCAGCCATCCGATCTGGCGGTTCATCACGCAAAATCTGGTTTTACGCACCTTCCCCGAAGAAATCTACGTAGTTTCTCACCACGTTCACCATGCCAAATCAGACCAGCCGGGCGATCCTTATAATGCCCAGGGGGGATTGCTGTATTGTATGCTGTCGGACGTGAATCACCAACCCATTGCCAAAGACCTAACGGAAACTGACTATAAGAAGGCAGCCAGTTTTTTACGCCACACAGGTATCTGGATTAACTCCTACGAATCCTATTTGACCTGGGGCTCAATTGCTTCGCCGGTTCATACCATCGGCTTGTGGTTACTCAACTGGTCATTCTGGTACACCGTCTTTTTTCTTATCGGCGGTCATGGCTTAGCCTGTGCGTTATTTACGGGGGCACTTTTCTGGTTTGTCCTGGTACGGGCTTTCAATTATACCGGGCATGGGAAAGGTCAGCAAAAACACGTCGATGGCGTTGACTTTGACCGGCGGAATCTATCCTTGAATCAACTCAGGCCGGGACTTTTTTCGGGCGAATGGCATAATAACCATCACCTGTACCCAAGCAGTGCCCGGGCGGGCTTTCTACGGTTTCAGCTCGACCTGGCCTGGCTCTACATCCTGGGTTTGTACAAGCTGGGAGCAGTGGCCTCTTACCGGGATAACAAAAAAGATTTCCTCCAGAAATATGTACATCCTCAGTAAACGGGCTCATTCTGCCCTGCAAAACCGGAAAGTAGGTGTAGGAGCCATCGCCTGCCAGGCTGCCGAACAGGTGCTCCAACGAGGTGTTGCAGATGAAGCAACGGCTCCTTACCATTCGGTTGGCTGAACAAAGTTGATTTTATCATACCAATTGGCCGAGCCTCAAAAGAATAACGTTAACAGAGCTAACACATGGACCCAGCTATCGATGAATTAGCCGCTATCGGGCGTATCATACAGGCGATTAAGCGCTTCCGCCAACAATACCCCGATGTGCAGACACCTCCTGAACGGGCTAAAGACGCCTACCTGAAAAAGCACCTGTCGGACCAGGACTGGCTATTCTGGAAACAGCTTCAGCAAGCCCCGCCCGAGCCGCTTGCGCCCCCCCGGGTCAACTTGCCTGAACCGGCTTTGTCGTGTTCGCAATTTAAACGCTTACTGAGTCAATACAGACGAGCGGGTTTTGAGGCTTATCAAATGCAACTGCAATCTAATTTTGGAGAGACTAATACGTTACCACCCTGTTAATCAGCGGAATTTAATCGTCAGGTCAATCAAACGAAAGCTTTACAATCATAATCACGCCTGTTCGAAACCTGCCCGATCATGAATGAACCCTACCGGCCACCGGCCACGACCCGGCGTAACGTCCAGCGAACTAAAATTCTCATCATCGATGATAATCTGGATCAGTGTGATATAATCCAGACTGTGCTGCACGATTGTATGCCGGAGGTGGATTTACTGATCGCGTTAACCGGGGAAGCTGCTTTTAGCCAACTTCATCACTGTCTGGAGGCTAAACAGAAATTGCCCCGGTTGATTTTGCTGGATCTGTACCTGCCGCTCGCTGACGATGGCTTACGCATTATCGAACGGATAAAACGAAAGGATTCGCCTTATCGCTTAATTCCCATTGCCCTGCTATCCCAGTCAGCCCGGCAACCAGATGTTCAGCGGGGCTACGAGCTGGGTGCCAATTCCTACATTGTCAAACCGGCCAGTCATGCCCAGTGGCTGCTTTGTATGAAATCCCTGCGGGAGTACTGGTTGCATACGGTTACCCTGCCGCCGGGTTGAGCTACGTTCGGGACGGATCTACTCCGTCTGAGCATCGGTCAGCAGCTGATTAATCAGGTGGCTGGCCGCGCTTACATTCCGGCGGATCATATCCCGGTATCTTACCTCATCATCGTCCGTGAGCACCTCCCGTAATATACTGGCTGCCGTGGCAATAATGCCCAGGTAATTGTGCAGATCATGGGCGATCTGACGCAGGCGATCCAAGTGCTGGCTGTTCTTCTGCTGGAGCTTGTCAAGCGCGGCTTGAAGGGTTTTCATCTGTCCGTCGGCCCTCGTTTGTTCCAACTGATCGACCGGTAGAACCACACCTGCATTGACTAGTTTCACTAGTTGACGTAGCTGGCTATAGGCCAGTGCAATAATGCCAGGACGCGTTTGGGGATACGCTTTCAGGAAAGCTTGGATTTCGGTATCCAGACCGGCGTAAAAGTTGTCGAACTCCGTCAGCAAATGCCCCAGGGGATAACCGCGTTGCCAGCGGTGAATCTGGTGTTGACAGACGCTGTCCACCAGATCACGTTCCTGACTCTCCCCCGCAATGTCTCTCGTAAAAAAAGTCAGCAAGAGAGGCAGTGAATCGGCTAGCTCCTTACCGGACAAACGGGCACTCTCTTGAGGGGCTTCATCCGGGGTGCATGTCACCCGCCAGAAATTTAGAATGGTTCCCTGATGCGCAGTAAGGTAGTCGGACAATTGTTTGCGCTGTAGATTGAAATCACTAGTTGAGTTAGTCATAATTGAATCAAACCAAGTGAATGGGGATGAGGGTCAGGTTGCAGAACGGTCTTTCGGCAGAACAATCGAAGCCAGCAACTGGGTTAGCGTCTCCAGATCGACCGGTTTGACCAGGTGTCCGTCGAAACCAGCCTCCTGACTCAGCCGCTTATCCTCATTCTGTCCGTAGCCGGTCAGGGCGATCAGGATCAGGCTGCGGCCCCAGGCCTGTTGCCGGATCAGCCGGGCCGTTTCGTAGCCATTCAGGCCGGGCATTCCGATGTCGAGCAGCACCACTTCCGGCTGTTCGTGCTCGGCAGCCGCTATTGCCTGCTCACCGCTGTAGCTTACGGTAGCGGTATAGCCGCTTAATTCCAGTAGCATGGCGAACGAATCGGCCGCGTCCTGATTATCGTCCACGACCAGCATACGTCGTTTCGTTGTGGCCGACTCGATAGGGCTTGGCTGGGCAGCAGAACCTTCGTTGATGCTGGATAGGACAGGCAAGTAAACCAGGAACTCGCTACCCTGCCCAAGGCCTGGGCTCCGGGCTTCCACCCGCCCCCCGTGCAGCTCAACAAGTCGTTTAACCAGCGTCAGACCCAGTCCCAACCCGCCCTGCGTACGGGCGAGTGAATTGTCAACCTGCGCAAATAATTCAAAAATACGCTCCAGCTGATCACTCGCGAGGCCGATGCCGTTGTCGCTAACCTGCAGGCGGGCCATTACGTCCGCCCCCTGCTTCACCTGGTCTAACCGGACCCAAACGTGACCACCTTCGGGGGTATAGCGGGCGCCGTTGGTCAGTAAATTGGTGATAACCTGCGTCAGTCGGGTGGCATCACCCTGCAGGTAGATCAGCTCATTCGATGCGGAAACCGATAACTCAATCCGGCGCTGCTCAAAGAGGGACTGCATGACCACCACCGTCTCCTGGAGTAGGAGGTTCAGATCGAGCGGTTCCAGCCGTAAGGTAATCTTTCCCCGGTTAATCCGGCTCACATCCAGCAGATCATCGACCAGCCGAACCAGGTGATCGACCTGTCGATTCATCAGGGTGATGGCCGCGCTCATCGTTTCGTTCTGGCCGGCACTCAGGCCCAGCGTTTGCAGGGTGTTGCGGACGGGAGCCAGCGGATTGCGCAGTTCGTGGGCGAGCATAGCCAGAAACTCGTCTTTCCGCTGGTCCGATTCCCGCAGGGCTTCTTCGGCCCGTTTGCGCTTGTCAATGTCGAACATTACGCCACTCATGTGGGCTGCGCTACCGTCGATTTCCTCCACCACCCGCCCGTAACCGCTCATCCACCGCTGCGAGCCGTCGTCCAGCAAGGCGCAGAACTCCGCATCAAACACACCCTGACTGGCAATGGCCTCCTGCAACTGTAGGCTAATCCGTTCCCGGTCATCGGGATGTACGTGATCAAAATAAACGCTCGGGCTAACGGGATCAGGCTGGGGTTCCATGCCAAACAGCCGAAAGTGCTGCTCGTTCCAGATTACCTCGTCAGTTGCCAAGTTCCAATCCCAGGTGCCCATCCGGGCGGCTTCGATGGTGAGCCGGAACCGTTTCTCCGACTCGCGCAGGGCTGCTTCGGCGGCCTTGCGCTGGGTGATGTCGCGGGCTACACTCGACACGCCGATAACCTGTCCCTGCAGATCTTTCACCGGTGAGAGTACGACTTCCAGCGCCAGTTTCTGACCATCTTTCGTGATTCGAACGGTTTCATGCGTTTCAATGCGCTGCGACTGTTTGATTTTTTCAGCTAGATTTAATAACTCACTAAGGTCCTGGGGCAGCGTCAGCATCCCCAGCGACTGCCCAATGGCTTCAGCGGCCGAATAGCCATACAGAGTTTCGGACGCTTTGTTCCAACTGGTGATAACACCCTCAAAATTGAGCGTGATGATCGAATCCTGCGATGATTCGATGATGGAAGCCAAGAAATAGTTGGCTTCCTCAGCGGCCTTGCGCGAGGTAATATCGACGAAGGTCAGCACAAGGCCATTGATGCGGTCATCGGTGGTTCGATAAGGCAGCACGCGCATCAGATACACGCGCCTGTCGGTAGTTCTTACTTCCCGTTCCACGGGTTGAAGTGTCGCCAGCACCTGTTCCGTATCCCCCAGCAGGTGGGTATTGACTAATCGGTTGGTAATGTCGGTTAGTGGCCGCCCGAAATCCGTGGGGATCAGATTGAAGATTTCCCGCGTGGCCGGCGTAAACAGATTCACCCGTAAACTGCGGTCCAGAAACAGGGTGGCCATATCAGTCGAGTTAATCAGGTTTTGCAGGTTGTCGCCCACCAGTGAAATTTCTTCCACTTTTACTTTCAGCTCCTGATTAACCGTCGTCAGCTCTTCATTGATCGACTGAAGCTCCTCCTTACTGGTTTCCAGCTCTTCGGCCGACGAACGCAGTTCCTCGTTGATGGCCTGTAGCTCTTCGTTGGTCGCTTTTAGTTCTTCGGCCTGTAGTTCGTGGTGCTCATTGGCCGACCGTAACTGCGCTTTGGCCCGAATCAATTCTTCCTCCAGGTGATGGGCAACGGGTTCAACCGAGGTGAGCACCCGGTCTGGTTCGACATCCTCCTCGGGCGTAGGTTCAAAGAGGACCAGCATAAACCCGCGCGCGGAATCGCCCTCGCCAATGACCGGACGCACGTGGATAGTCAGCGTCTGGATTTGATTGTCCAGCTGAAGTTTGAGCTGGCGTACCGCGACATTCATTTGCTGCTGACTGGCCTGGTAGAACGCCGTGCGCAGTTCCAGCCGCAATTCGGGCCGGATGAGCTTCAGCAGATTTTTGGACGGTTCGCCCCCGCCAATCTGAAGGTAGCGCCCCGCCCGTTCCGATACGTGCAGAATATCATATTCGTCATTCACAATAATCGACGGAGGGGCATACTGTTCCAGTAACCGCTGGTGCAACTCCCCGTAACTCAGCCGTACGTTTGGGCGCTCGTCCACCCTGGGGGCTGGTTCGGGTGCGGTTTCGCGCTGGGAGGCCTGCAACGAACTTGACTCGGGTACGGGAAAAGAGCGTGTCGGTACGGAGCGGCTTTGGAACAGGTGCTGTTCCCGATTCACCGGCGCAAACAGATCGCTGGTGCCGTCGGTGGTTTCAGACAAACCCAGCAACAGGTAACCGCCGGGATTCAGGGCAAAATGAATGGTTTCCAGCACCCGCTGCTGCGCGGTCTGATTCAGGTAGATGAGCAGGTTGCGGCAACTCACTAGGTTCAGCCGGGAAAAAGGCGGGTCTTTCAGCACATTGTGGTACGCAAACAGGACCATCTCCCGAATTTCCCGGCGGATGCGGTACTGCTCGCCTTCGAGGGTAAAAAAGCGACGCAGGCGCTCAGGCGATACGTCGGCGGCATCGTTGATGGTGTACAGCCCTTCGCGCGCGATGGCAATGGCAGTCTGATCAATGTCGGTGGCGAAAATCTGCACGCGGGGTGCATCCAGCACATCCATCGTGCGTTCGGCGCAGAGCATGGCCAGCGAGTAGGCTTCTTCACCCGTGGCACAGCCAGCCACCCAGATGCGCAGGGTATTATCCTCTCTTTTTTCGTGGGTCAGCAGCGGAATCACCTGCCGCTCCAGGGTGGTAAAGACGGGTTTATCACGAAAAAAGTTAGTAACCGAAATCAGCAGATCGTTGAGCAGTGATTGGGTTTCATCGGGGTGCTCCCGCAGAAAGGCTACGTACTCGGGCAGGCCCGGCAGGTTACGGACGTTGATCCGGCGCTCCAGCCGACGCAGCAGCGTGGGACGCTTGTAATTGGAAAAGTCGTGGCCGGTGCGCTGGCGTAGTAGGGCAAACACGTCGCGCAGGGCCTGCTGCTGGTTTTCTACATCTTGCCGGGGTTCCAGGCTGATAACGACGGTATCCCGATTCTGGGCGTAGGCCAGCAGCCGGGCCGGAATCTGGGCTACGGGCAGAATGTCGTCCACCAGCCCGGTGGCGATGGCGTGGCGCGGCATTTCGTTGAAGGCAGCCTCGCGGGGACTCTGCACAAAAGCCGCCCCACCTTCTTCCTTGATCCGCTTGAGACCCATGGAACCGTTGGCGCCCGTTCCCGACAGGATCACCCCTACGGCCTGGGCCCCGTGGGATTCGGCTAGGGTGCGAAAGAAGATATCCACCGGTGCCCGCCGGTCTTCGATGCGTGCATTGGGTAAGACGAGGATATCCCCATCGGCCATTTGCAGGTGCTTATCGGGGGGGACTACGTACACATGATTGGCGACGACCGTTACCCGTTCCTCCACCCTGATAACGGGAATACTGGCCACGCTCTGCAGGATTTGGGTAAGCTGGCTGTCATAATCGGGGGAGAGGTGTAAAATAACGACGTAGGCCAGGCCGGAGTCGGCGGTAACGGGCTTGAAAAACTGGGTTAGCGCTTCCACACCGCCCGCTGAGCAGCCGATGCCGACGATCAGAGACTGACCCGGAACGGTCTTGTTGGTTTTTTGTGACGCTGTTTTTTTCTTACTCACTGGATTCGGTTGGGCTGGTTATGGGTGGGGTATTAGGAGTACGTCGTTCCTGAAGCCGTTCTCTGTCGGCTGTATCGGTTTCGGATTGAGGAAAACTTTCAAGACTCAATGGTTCCTGCGCGCGGATGGCCTGCCGAATGAGTTCTCCCCGCCGAAGAGCCTCCTGGGCTTTCTGGAAATAAATACCGGCCTTCCTGGGCTGATTGGCGTCGGCCAGTTGGTCGCCAAGCCGGTTGAGTAGAATCACACTTTCGTCTACCCCGCGTATAGCTCCGTACAGGCTATCCTCGATTTGCTCCGTGATGGCAGCCAGCAGTGTATCGGCCGAGTAGGCATGGCCGGTATGGCAGCGGAAGCGGGCCAACGGGCCCTCTTTAAGTTGCGTCAGTACGCCGTGGCACTCCGGGCACGCGTAGCGGCTGGGTTGACCATACTCGGACAGGTTCAACCCCAAAGCCGTCTCGTCGGCGGCAATACGAATTTCTGTTTTTGTTTTTTCATTCTCTTCCATAGAAACCTGTGGCGTTTCTGAAACGTGTTCGCCGGTTAGCTGAACTAGCTGCGTAGTTAATTGGGCTACGGGAAGAACATAATCGACGGCTACCTGGCGGATGGCATTCTCGGGCATGGCGGCAACGAGGGCTTCCTGGGGGTCCTGTACCAGCGCCAGCCCACCCCGGTGTTTGATGGCCCAAAGGCCCGCCGTTCCGTCGTCGAGTGCCCCGGATAAGAGCACCCCCATGACCCGGTTGCCATACGCGTAAGCGGCTGACCGAAACAGCGGGTCAATGGCGGGCCGGAAGCGGTTTTCCTTGGGGCCGTGGGTAACGCGGACGTGGCCGTTTTCGATCAGTAGATGGTGATCGGGTGGCGCTACGTAAATGCGGCCCATCTGAACAGGCTCGTTGTCGTAGGCATGGGCAACGGGAATGGTGGTAAACCGGCTCAGTAGCTGGGGTAATACGCCACGAACGGTGGGCGCCATGTGCCAGACGATAAATAGGGCTGCGTCCAGATCCGGGGGTAAGCCGGCCATGAGCTGTTGGAAGGCCTCGATGCCACCGGCCGATGCACCTACCACAATAATATTTCGTTTTTCCATCCGATGCGTGTAGGTTGGTAACCCGGCCAATGTAACCGATTAAAGCGGATTTCAACCCGTTCTTAATCTATGTACCCGATCCGAAGCGTTCTTTCGCTCACGAATATACTGAAAGCGTAGTTGAAAGATTGCCTTCGGCGAATAGGAAAGGGTGGGCTTCCAACAAGTCAATCCGCACTTCGGCTTATTCGGCAGGGAAGCCAATGTATCAAAAAAAAGCGAGTCATCAGGAAACTATTGTTATATCGGCCATCGATCAGGTGTATCCCTATGAACCGTCATGTTGGGTACTGACGGGCATCCTGGTTTTTCGCGGACCGGCAAGTCTACTTTTGGGCCCGCTTCTGAGTTTATAAAGGGGTAGTCTGGTCTTTTTCCGGCCTACACAAGTCCTTTTCGCCAATCCTTCCACTCCGTTCCATCCGTTTATTGCCTATCCGTATAGAAGCTGGGCTACGGGTTCCGTCGGTCTTCTGCCAAACTTGTACGACCTAAATTCGTTAACTTGTTACGTACGCGCTAATCCTTCCACTATGACCGGCGATCCGACGCCCTTTACTCCAGACGACACGACTGCCGAAAATAAACGGCTGGCCTTTGCCCTGCAGGCGGCTGGGGTGGGTACCTGGGATTTGGATATTACGAATCAGCAGGTCTGGTGGGACGACTGTTGCAAACGCTTATATGGATTTGATCAGGCGGATGTGGTTCCTTATCAGCAGGTGCTTCACTACATGCACCCTGATGACCAGGTGCGGGTAAACACTGCAATCCAGTGGGCGCTCAATTCAGAATCGGACGGGCAGTATGATATCCACTTCCGCATTCATCGGGTCGATAATGGCCTGCTGCGCTGGCTACACTGCCAGGGTAAAGCCTATTTTAATGCCGATCGCATGGCCTACCGCTTTTCGGGTATTGCTCAGGATGCGACCCAGCAGAAACTGGCTGAATCGGCGCGGCAACTGGTGGGGCAACGCTTTCAGGCCGCTTTTGAGAAGGCGGCTCTGGGCATCGTCATTGCCACCCCGGACGGTCAGATACTTCTGGTTAATGAAGCCTATAGTCAATTGACGGGTTATTCCGTCGAGGAGTTGTACCGGCAGAACTACAAACAATTTACCCATCCTGACGACCTGCCCGCCAATGAACGCCTGATTGACCAGTTGGGCCGGGGCGAGATTCCGTTTGTCGACTTTGAAAAGCGCTATATCCGTAAAGATGGGTCGATCTGCTGGGTGCGGGTCAATATCTCTCAACTGGTCAACCAGGAGCACCAGATTGATGGCCTGATTGCCATATTTCAGGATATTAATGCTGAGGTAGCCACCCGGCAGCAGGCCGTCCGGAGCGAGCAACAATTGCGGGCCATGATCAACGAACAGGAGGTGGTCCAGCAACAATTGACGGAAAGTGAAACCCGCTTCCGCTCCCTGGTTGAGGAGTCTCCGGTAGCCATGCTGGTTTGCATAGGCCCTGACATGCTGCTGACACAGGCCAATGAAAAAATGCTGGCCCTTTTTGGCCGTGACCAGACTATTATTGGCCGGCCCATCATGGAAGCCATTCCTGAACTGCTCGCTACTCCGCTGCTGGGGCAATACCGGCACGTAGTAGCCACCGGCGAAACGCACACCGAATTGGGCGCTCAGATACTTCTTATGAAAGAGGGTCAACCCTACATCGGCTACTATGATTACATTTACAAGGCCCTGCGGGACAGGAGCGGAGCCATAGAGGGAGTTATTTGCACCGCCGTCGAGGTAACAGAGCAGGTTATGGCCCATCAACGCATTGAAGAAAGCGAAGCGACCCTCCTTAATGCCATTGAGCTGGCCGAATTGGGAACCTGGAAAATAAACGTTGCCACGGGTGAAATAATCTACTCCGAACAACTGCAAACCTGGCTGGGCGTTACCGGTGCCGTGCTGGGTGGACAGGCTTCGCCCCGGGTTCATCCCAAAGACCGTCAGCGCATCAGTCTGGCCATTGAAAAGGCATTGGAGAAAGGCGGCACGGGGCGATATGACGAGACCTACATCATCACAAACGCGGTTACCGGGCAGGAGCGGGTTATTCATGCCAACGGCCAGACCTTATTTGATGCCGGGGGGAATCCCTTGTTTCTGGCGGGCACGGCTCAGGATGTAACCCTCCAGCTTGAACTCCAGCTGGCGCTGGAACAGCAGGTGCAGCAGCGCACGGAAGAACTGACCGCCAGCAACAACGAACTGGAGGCAGCGAATCAGGAGTACGCTGAGTTGACGACTAAATTGCAGGAATCGAACGGGTTGCTGCGTCGTTCCAACGAAAATCTGCAACAGTTTGCCTACGTAGCCAGCCACGATTTGCAGGAACCCCTGCGTAAGATTCAACAGTTCGGTGACCTCCTGAAAACGCGCTATGCTGACTCCACGGGCGATGAAGGGGTCTATCTGGATCGGATGCAGTCGGCGGCCAGCCGGATGTCAACGCTCATTAAAGACTTGCTGAATTTCTCCCGCATTTCGACCCAGCGGGACACGAGCGCCCCCGTTTCGCTTCAGACGATCGTGGAAAACGTGCTTACTACGTTAGAGTTTACGATTCGGGAAACCGGCGCCCGCATACAGGTTGGAGCCCTCCCCACCTTGTCCGGTGATGCCTCCCAATTAGGGCAGCTGTTTCAGAACCTGCTGAGTAACGCGCTGAAATTTCGCCGGGCCGACACGGTGCCCATCATTCTTATCCAGGCTCATCGCGTGGACGCCGGGGACTTACCCGCTTCGGTGCAATTAAGTCGAGTGGTTCCGCAGTATTACCACATCCAGGTAGCCGACAACGGAGTTGGCTTTGACGAAAAATACCTGGACCGAATCTTTCAGGTCTTTCAACGGCTGCACGGTAAGAGCGAATTTATCGGAACGGGCATTGGTCTGGCCATCTGCGAAAAAGTGGTGACCAACCACGGCGGAGCCATTACCGCCAGCAGCCAGCCGGGTCAGGGAGCAACCTTCGACGTGTACCTGCCGACTGACTAATTCAGTAAATGATACTACACGTCCTACTGGACACGCGTAAACTCACTACGCTAAAGTGCTACTAAAACCGGTAGTAAGTTACGGATAATATGACCACCATCATGTTTCTGGCTGATGGTGGTTAGTAGCTGTCGAATCGAAGTCATAGGTCAGGGGATGTACCATGGATAGCTTTGCTATATCTGGTCAACTGCTATGAAATTCAAGATACTGCCCTCTCCTTCCAAACAGCCCCTGAGCAACTTTACAGACTTCTACGATACGTATGCCCCGACTCTTTGGGGACTTATTTTACTCGCTAACCTGCCTCCATCTGAGTCCGAAACCATTTTAGCAAATACCCTTCTCAAGGCCTGGGAACAGATTCAGCAACCTGATTCCATCGACAACTATTGTTTGGCGAATATCCTGCGGATCGCCTATATCGAAGGCTTGCCCATAAGTCCGGCCCTGGCAACGGCTATCCGGTCGGGCACCGGTTGATTGACCCAACTATATATCAGTTGTTCAACTGTGAACCATCAGGTCCGGTAATGATGGTGGTCATAGGTAGCAGGAAGTTGTCAAGCCTACTTTTGCTTGCTACAACGGCCCCGATTAGTCATGGTCAACCATGGCGCTATGCAGTTGCCGAATCGGTTCGTAATACGCCGAAGCATAAGCTCAACACCCTATAAATACGTATGGCAACGACAACCCCACTGGACCATCTACGGTCTGTTTTTAACCCGTCAGCGGTTAATGACCTGGCCCGCAGTCTGAATGAAAATAAGGCAAGTACCCAGAAAGCAATCGACGGATTGCTGCCCACCGTCACGGCGGGGGTTATGAACCGGGTAACAGACAGAGAGGGGTCTACAACATTGTACCAGCTACTGACGAATACGCCTTTTGCCACCGAACCAACCATTGGGGAACTGGTGGATACCAGCAGCGAGCGTCAGAAAGCCGCCGAATCGGGTAACGACCTACTCAGGAAATTATACGATCAGCGGGTTCACCAGGTCGCTCAGGAAACAAGCCGGTACAGTGGCGTGAGTCTGGGGTCGGCTACTACCCTGACCGGGCTGGTTGCTTCGGTGCTGATGGGCTTTTTGCACCGACAGGTCGTAAGCAACAATATGACCGAAGCGCAACTGGCCGCCATGCTCAACAGCGGAGTCGATGCTACCCGGTCGGTCACGCCGGTTGTGTTTGGCCTCCCACTGGCCTGGTTTATTGGTACGGCTTATACGGCCCCCACACCAGCGGTTCCCGTTCGGGAGGATGCCGCCCCGAGCGGTGGATTACTGTGGTGGCAGTGGCTGCTGATTGCCCTCGGCCTGATTCTGCTGATTTTGTTGTTGCTACGCGCCTGTGGCCCGGATAAAACCACTGCTGACCAGGCCGACCAGCCGGTGTTGGTGGCGCCTACTGATACCTTAGCCAGCGATCTGGACGGTAACGGGGCGGATTCGGGCCTGGCTGCCGTACCCGACGTAAAAGTGGGCGTTGATCTGCCGGGCGGACGAAAAGTAAACGTGGCCGAACGTTCCTTCAATTACGCCCTGATTCAGTATCTGGCTGCCAAAGACGGCCAGTACCCAAGGGTATTTGCGTTCGATAACCTGACGTTTGAACCCGGTTCGGCCCGCATCACGGCCGAGTCCCGGCCCAACGTAAACGACCTCATCCAGATCATGCAGGCCTATCCCTCGCTCCGTATCCGCGTAGAAGGCAACACGGATAACACCGGTACCGACGCCCAGAATGACGCCCTGTCCGGCGAGCGGGCTGAAGCGGTCAAACAGGCCCTGGTGGCCGGCGGTATCGAGCCGGTTCGCGTAGCTACGCGGGAGCGGGGTGATAACATGCCGGTAGCCACCAATAAAACGGAGGCCGGGCGCGAACAAAACCGCCGGATCGACGTGGTCGTTCTAAGTGTGGACGTTCCTGCTGCCGGGCCAAAAGTGCGCGTGGCGGTTGATGCACCCGGTGGACGTAAGCTCCTGCTGACTGATAAAGCCTTTACGTATCAGCTGGCCCGGTATCTGGCCACCAAAGGCAGCCGGCCTAACAAATCGTTTCTCTTCGACGAACTCCGATTCGAAACCAACACCGCCCGGATTACCCCGGATGCCCAGGCCGAAGTCAACGACCTGGCCCAGATTATGAAAACGTACCCAACGCTGCACATCCGCATCGTCGGCTATACCGATAGCGTCGGTCCTGAATCGATCAATAAACCCCTTTCGGCCGCCCGGGCTACCTTCGTCAAAGACGCGCTGGTTAAGGAAGGCATCAGCGCCGACCGGATTACAACCAGTAATGAGGGGCAGGATGAACCCATTGCGACTAATCAGACAGCCAAAGGACGGCAGCGAAACCGGCGCGTCGAGATCGTTGTGACCCAGTTGTAAAAACCGCCGTTCCGGTTTTTCATCAGAACCGGAACGGCCATACAGCCTGTAAACGGGCACCAACTGATTTTTGGGGCCTTTCCCATGGCTGCTCCGTATAACCTGGCGGCAACGAGCTGTTTCGCTGGCTAACATCAGCATTGATAAACGTACCGATGCTGCCCGGTGAGTAGTCGCTACGACGCAGCCGGTTTAAAAACAGGTGCTGACCTTACATCCATCATAGCGTATAGTGATAACGCTCATAGGGTGGTTAATTTAGGGAAATTAGTTTTGCCACGGCTTCACCATCATTCAGAAGATAAATGCTCATCGGCATTCTATCTCACTCACAGGATTTACCTACGCGTTCCTGACCACCAGCCAGCAGGGGTTTCACTACCTTAAATGATTTGACGCATAACCGTATGCGCCCATACCGGTTGCTTTCTGATTTACTCAATACGCTATGAAAGCCTAATTACTGCGTAAAGGCCAATGGCAGGATGGCCTGGTTTTTCTGCCTTACTCAACTGAATAATCAATACGTTATGGAAAGAGCAGTAGTATACCCCGACAGCCCGACCCGGACGGGTTTTATGAAACGAATTTCCTGGAGCGCCGTTTTCGCCGGTGTGCTGGTAGCCATTGTGACCCAAATTCTCCTGACCCTGCTGGGCCTGGGCATCGGCCTGGGCACGATCGACCCCGTTGAAGAGCGCGACCCGATGGCGGGTTTGGGCATCGGTAGCGCCATCTGGTACATTGTCAGCAGTTTACTTTCGCTGTTTATCGGCGGCTGGGTGGCCGGTCGGCTGGCCAGTACACCCCGCTCGTTCGACGGTATGATTCACGGCGTACTGACCTGGTGCCTGGTGACACTACTGACCATTTATTTCTTAACTACGACGCTGGGCAGCATCATTGGCGGAGTTGGGCGACTGGTGGGCGGCATCGTCAGGACGGCCGGATCGGGGATTGCCGCTGTCGCTCCCGGTATCGGTAACGCCGTTCAGGACCAGCTTCAGGCGAACGGAATCGATCTGGATGATATGAATCTGACGGACCTGAAAAACGAGGTCAACACCATGCTGCGTCAGACGGGCGATCCGGCTCTGACTCCCAACGCGCTGGAGCGTAAGGCGAATCAGGCAGTCGATCAGGCCGGCAATGCCGCTGACGATGCCGCAGCCAATCCACAGGCCGCCGACGACATTGCCGGCAACTTTTTCAGCCGACTCTTCAAGCAGGGGCAGGCAACAGTCAATCAGGTTGATCGGGAGGACGCTGTCAATGTCGTGATGAAGCGGACTGGTAAAAGCCGGGCCGAATCAGAACAGATTGTCGACAACTGGATCAATACGTACCAGAAGGCAGCCGCACAGTTCAGTCAAACCACAGCCGAAGCGGGTAACAAGGCCCGTCACATTGCCGACGATGCCGCGTCTGCCGCGTCGAAAGCAGCGATATACGGCTTTTTCGGGCTGTTGATTGGCGTAGTCGCGTCGGGCTTTGGTGCCAAACTGGGCACCGATTCCAAAGACGACTACAATGCGTACGACCGTCCGGTTCAGGAAACGGTACGATAGAAAAGCGGTTCGAAAAAGGGGGGCTTTCCAACTGGATCAACCAAACCTGGTGGGAGAAGCTTGAGTCCTTCCCCGCCCTTTCCCTGACGCAGACACTCATTCAGGACATTTGGTTGGTTGATGTTATCCTGACACATCCATATCCATGCTGTTGGGTCAACGCAGCCTGTTACCGATTATGCTATGATTCCTCAGAAACCAACCAACGAACCGGGTAACGAAACGTTGAACGCTGCTGACCCGGCTATTCCATCACAGCGCAGCGAGGCCGCGTTTCTGACGATTCCACTGATCAGCGAACAGCTTCAGGTCGGCAAACAGGTCGTTGAAACGGGCCGCGTTACGCTCACCAAAACGGTTCAACAGCACGAGCAGGCCGTTCAGATTCCTCTGCTTCAGGAAGAGATAGTGGTCGAGCGCGTGATCGTCGATCAACTCGTCGATGCGGCTCCAGCAGTGCGGCAGGAAGGCGATACAACGATTTACCCGGTACTTAAAGAAGAGATTGTTGTGCTGAAACGACTGCGGCTGGTGGAAGAAATCCGGATTACCAGACGACAGTCTGAAATAACCGATACGCAAACGGTTTCGCTCCGGGAGGAAGCGATAACTATCGAGCGCACGGCGTTACCCTCAACCGAACGTCCCGGGTGAACCGACGCCTTTACAGCGTCGGTTCACCCGTGGTTATACGTTACCCTAATTCATTTCTTACCCGTAAAAACAAATCTAAGTTATGGCACTTACAGTCCTTGGCGTTTTTGATAACGCATCCGAAGCCCGGCAGGCCGTTGAAAACCTGGTCAATGCGGGTATTACACGCCAGAACATCGATCTATCGCTCCGGTCAGATTCCTCGGCCGCCTATGGCGATACCACATCGAATCAATATACGACAACCCGTACCGACGACGATGATGATTCGGGTAGCAGTATTGGTAGTTTTTTCAGTTCGCTCTTCGACGATGACGACGACGCGAACCGATACGCCCGGGCCACTGAAAGCGGTTCGCTGGTGACGGTTCATGTTCAGACGGAAGATGAAGCTGAAAAAGCGGCCGATATCCTGGATGATGCCGGTGCCGTCAATGTCAATGAACGGCTACCCCTCTCTGACAGCCTGACCAACAAACCCAGTGCGTCGATGGGGGCCGCCTTCACCGATACGGATCAGCCAACGGGCGATCAGACCATCAAGGTTATCGAAGAAAATCTGGAGGTAGGCAAGCGTACCGTCGAAACGGGTGGTGTTCGGCTTCGCAGCCGGATTGTGGCTAAGCCCGTTGAAGAAAGCATCCGCCTGCGCGAAGAACGGGTCACCGTACAGCGCAATGCGGTCAACCGGCCGGCTACGGCTGCCGACCTGGATGCCTTTAAAGAAGGTCAGGTCGAGATGACTGAATACCAGGAAGTACCCGTGGTGTCGAAAACAGCAACGGTCGTTGAGGAAATTTCGGTGGGTAAGGATGTGACCGAGCACGACGAAGTAGTTCGGGATACGGTCCGTAAAACGGAGGTAGATATTGACGACATGACCGATTCAAAGAAGCCCCTGAGCGACGGCGATGAGGTGACCTATTCAACGAAATAATCGTAGACCTTTAACGATTGGAACGGCTGGAAACGGTCGTTCCAATAGCTGTATCCTGATTTTGTCTTAGCCCCCTATTAGCTGGACAAATTTTCTGAAAAGGTTGTGTCGTAAATTACCTGTGCTTCCTCCCATTTCTGCTGAGGTGTTACAAAACCAATCGAACGATGAAGACGGTGATTGTTGTAATGGAAAAAATAACGCCCTAACATTTCTTTGGCCTCATAATAGCTGTCAAATACATTGCGCTCGATCACATCATGTTCTAGAATGCTGTGAAAAGCTTCAATGTACGAGTTCTCTTCAGGGGTGGCCACATGAGTGAATTCCTGCTTGATTTCGGAGCTTTTCAAAAAGTTACGTACCGAGTGAGCAATGAATTGACTGCCATTATCATTGCGCAAAATGACGCCCTTCAGTTCATGATTCCGGTTGATTCGTCGAAAAAGATTGATTAAGTCGATTTGACGAATACTGCCTTGGAATAGCCAATCCAGAATTTTGCGGCTATACACATCAATGACGCTCAACAGATAGTAATTCCGCCGTTCCCCTTCTACCCAGACGTATTTGATATCCCAGCACAGGTATTCCAAGGGCTTGGTCGCTTCGATTCGTCTGAATTTAACAAATTCCCGCTTGCCCATCGGTCGGATCACTTTGCCCAGAAGTAAATTATGCTCTTGCATGAGTCGATACACCTTTTTCTTATTGATTAAGTATTCTTTTTTCAACTCGTGGGTGATGTATTCGTAGCCAAGGGCATTGAACTCAACATCCAGCAGTTGCCGAATACTGACCACGACCAGTTGGTTGTCTACCCACGATCCATCCCGTTTCATGGTTACCTGGCTGGGGCGTGCTCCAGGTCTACCTGATTGTGGTTGGTAGTAAAACACGCTCCGAGGTACACTAAGCCACTGGCATAACAGGGTACGACTTACTTGATTTTCAAACTGTTTCATGAGTGCTAGCTTCTCCTGGAGTGAATAGGAGTTTTTTTTAGTAGCTCACTTTTGATCTCCAGTTCCAAAGCTTGTTTTGCTACAATCCGCTTCAGGCGTTCATTTTCTTCTTCGAGCACTCGAAGCTGGGGATCGACGCGTGCGTAAGAATCTTTGAGGCCTTCTTTGCCTTTACTCAAATACTTCAATTTCCACTTGCGCAGCAGCGAAGGAGATAGATTGTATTTTCGACAAGTCTCGGCATGGCCGTCACGAATGGCTTCCTGGACGATAGAATAGCGGTCATCGGGAGTAAAACTCCGCCTTAATTTGCTCATGGTATCTGAATGTAAAAGGACTAAACTGTTTTTACAATTTTGTCCAGTCATTCAGGGGGTTAAGACAATTTCTATAATCAGGCAGGCAAAAAAACAGTGTCTCTAAGTCCTTTATAAGGTTTGCTTAAGTCCATTCTAAGCTCACAATACGTACTTTGAAAACAGGTAGTATTCCATAAATACAAACAATATGAACATTAAAATACATTCGCTGCGGTCCCTGCTGGCAACCGCATTCGTCGCCCTGTCGCTGACTGGCTTTCAGGCCTGTACCAGTGATTCTGAGAAGTCCCGCACCGGCGAAGCGGTCGAAAACACGGGAGATGCTATTGAGGCAGACGCCAAAGCAGCAGCGGACCAGACGGCTACGGATTTCCAGACGGAACGCGCTAAAGCGGTCACGAATCTGGAACAGGAGCGGGATGAACTCGATCAGGAAATCGACGAGCTTCAACGAAAAATAGATCGTAGCACTGACAAAGCAAAAGAGTCGATGAACCGGCAAATGGATGAGTTTAAACGGGAACACCAGGATTTGGACCGGGACATCGACAAAGCTAAAAATGCCACGGAAGATGCCTGGCAGGACATTAAAGCAGGCTTCAAAAAAGCAGGGCGTACCCTCGACCGGTCATTTGATAAGGCGGGTGACAAACTGGATACTAATGAATAACGATAACTTTTCCTCAGCATGCACGAAGCCTTATTTGGTGCACCGGTTATTCCACTGGAGCAACTCTGGACCGTCGAGAAAGCCGCGCCTAACCTGATTATCTGGGCTGCGCCAATCATGTTCTTACTGACGGGCGTCGAGATTCTGATTACGTACCTTCAGGAGAAACCGTACTACAACCGGCAGGAGACAATTGGGTCTACGCTGGTGGGAATCGGCTCCGTCGTGATTGGTACCGGCCTGAAATTTGCGTTGCTGTATGGGGTCGTCTGGATATACAACCTGCTCCCCTGGCGGATGGCACTCAACTGGTGGACGTTCATTCCCTGCTACGTTATTTTTGACTTTTTCAGCTACTGGGCCCACCGCATCTCCCACGAACGCCGGTTTTGGTGGACAACTCACGTGGTGCACCATTCAAGCGAACATTACAACCTGACGGTTTCCTTCCGGCTGAGTTGGATTCAGAATTTAAAGATCATTTTTTTTCTGCCTGTAGCGCTGATTGGCTTTCATCCCATTGTTTTTTTTACCGTCAGTCAGATCGCGGTTCTGTTTCAGTTCTGGGTGCATACCGAATACATCCGGCGGTTGCCTAAATGGGTTGAATTCATCTTCGCCACGCCGTCGAATCACCGGGTTCACCACGGATCGCAGGAGAAATACATCGACAAAAATTACGGGGCGACCTTTATTTTTTGGGATCGGCTGCTGGGTACCTATCAGCCGGAAGAAGAAGCTCCCGTCTACGGCATCACGACCAATATCGGTAACAAGGCCAACCCGATTCACATCAATTTCCATGAATTTATCGATATGGTAAACGACGTAAAAAAAGCCCGTGGGTTGCGGCAGAAGCTGTTTTATTTCTACGGCAGCCCCATTGCCGTAGCGCTAAAAAAGCAGCAGTTAACTCAGTCAGCCGATGTATCAGCGGCCAAGGATGCTGAACAGCCTACCCAATCGACAAGGTCATAGCAATGGGCTGACAGACCAATTCCGACCGCTGATCTGACAAGCCAGCCGTTTACTTACCCAGTTAATCACTGATCCGCCATTTTAACCTGTTCATCACCCACACGATGATTAATCTATTTCTTCTCCTACAGCCGCCCCGGGTCAACGAGCCACCATTTACGTTTAATGACGGTATTACACTATTCTGGCACACGGTACGCGATTTTCTAAAAGGAACCGTTGAGCGACTACCTTATCTCATTGTTGGCGCGGTGGTTTTTTTACTGTTCTGGCTGCTGGGGAAAGGGCTCAAAAAAGTTATCAATAAGGTAGCCGTTCAAAGCCATTCCATCGACGATACCCTGGCCAGCCTGATAAGCCGAATTGTCAGTTTGCTCATTACTGTGATTGGCTTTCTGGCGGCCTGTGTGGTAGTTTTTCCGTCGTTCAAGCCCGGCGACATCATTGCGGGCCTGGGCGTTACGTCGGTGGCTATTGGCTTTGCCTTTAAAGACATTCTCCAGAATTTTTTCGCCGGTATCCTGCTTCTGTGGCGTCGGCCGTTCAAAGTCGGCGACCAGATAAAAGTCAAAGAGTACGAAGGAACCGTCGAGGAAATCAACATGCGCTCGACGCGGCTCAAAACGTACGATGGCGAGCGAGCCATTCTGCCCAATGGCGACGTATACACCAGTTCTATTCTGGTTCGAACGGCGTACAATAAACGGCGGCTCAAATTTGTGGTCGGCATTGGTTACCCGGATTCGATTGAAGAAGCCCGACATGTGATTCACCACGTACTGGATGGCATCGAAGGGGTTCTGAAAGACCCCGGTTCCTGGGTATACGTCACGGAACTGGCGGGTTCATCGGTGAACCTGACGGTTTTTTTCTGGGTCGAGTCTCAGCAGGCCAATGCCCTGAAAGTAAGCGACCAGGTGGTGACGGGCATTAAACTGGCCCTTGACAAAGCCAGTATCGATATGCCGTTTCCGCATACGGTTGTGTTACTGGAAAACCAGCCCGGCAGCGATGGTCCGGCTATCTTATCGCGACCGCCGGCCAAAGCGAAAGCCGCTCCCCGTTTAAATGGTCAGAAAACATGATCGACATAGCAGCAACCCTCCACGACTGGGTTTTCAAGGGCTGGGAAAGCATCGGACGCGTAGTGTTCGTGGGCATACTAGCCTATATTGGCCTACTGATTTTTCTGCGTATTTCGGGAAAGCGTACTCTCTCGAAAATGAATGCTTTTGATTTAGTGATAACAGTGGCGCTTGGTTCTACCTTTTCGACTATCATCATCTCCCGCCAGACGGGCTTAGCCGATGGCCTCACCGCGCTCGCGCTGCTGGTTACCCTTCAATACAGCGTTGCCTGGCTGTCCATCCGATGGCCCTGGTTCCAGCGGGCAATAAAAAGTGAACCCACTCTGCTGTTTCACCAGGGGCAGTACCTCCGGCTGGCGTTGCGCCGGGAGCGGGTTGCCGAGGGTGAAGTGCTGGCGGCCATACGTAGTTCGGGCGCGGCCCGGCTGGAAGACGTAACGGCGGTTGTCCTGGAAACCGATGGTTCGTTTACGGTCATTCAGAAAGGAAGTCAGGACAGCGTTACCAGCCTTCAGAACGTCCAGCAACCAGCGACTGGCGAGTCTTATCCGACAACATAACGTGAAGTCGTTCACGCTCGTACGAAATGTATTTAGCATTGCCAATACCAAGTCTGAAAAGCTCAGTATAATCAAGGCTAATCCAATGCCTATTATATTAAAGGAAGGGTGTAAGCTGACATAGCTGAGCGCTGTTTATATACTGAGCGCCTAGATAGGTCAGCAATATTCATCACCAACAGGCCAGTTTTTTCGGTTGCTGTGCGCCTTTATTTGTTGAGAAAGTGACTTGCTTTTACCCGCTTAACGAATTCGGGGCTGGCCATTACTAGAAATTTTTTATTGTAAGGTAAATTGTTTTTAAGTTATCCTTGCTGTCCAGTTTTAGGGGAACACCACACGTATACATAGGTCAGACCGGGTTGTGTCTCAAAGCCGGGGCTCTTTTTTCGATACCGGTTATTTTTTCTGGTATTCTCTAGGAACAGCTAGTGGAAGGTCTCAAGCTGAAAACAGTCAGGAGCAGCCAGTGGCTAGGTTTCAGCGGGTGGCTGGCTGACGAGTTGTGATGGGGCCAGTCCGAACTGCTTTTTGAAGGCGAACGAAAAATGAGAGAGATTCTCAAAACCAGCGTGTATGTAAACATCAATGGGCCTTTGTTTTTTCACCGTAAGTTGGTAGTGAGCTCGCTCCAGACGTTTCTGCTGGAGCCAGCGACCCGGTGTCATCCTGAAAATTTGTTTAAAGTCTTTTTTGAACGTAGTCAGGCTACGTCCCGTCAGGTAGCTGAATTTCTCCAACGGCAGGTTGAACATAAAGTTCCGTTACATGAATTCAGCTAAATCTATTTTACCGGGCTCCTGTAAGACCGCTAGAATTCGCCGACTCTGTGGGTCGAACGCATCCAGCAAAGTCAGACATTCACTGATCTTAATCTCCGCCAGGTCCGGCGGTAACTCATTCTGCAACGTAAAATACGGAACGAGGGACTGAAAAAAGCTTTCCAGCAGCGGATGCTGACGTAGTGTAAGATGGCTCGTCCAGCGCTGTTCGGCCCGATTAGCCGGGCGGTCGCTGTAAAACTGATGCAGGGTTTCTTTTGAGAACAATATGGATACGGACCGGAAAGGCTCACCCTGGGCGGGTAACTTTGCCAGCCGTCCCAACTGATTGCTTGGGATAAGTACGGCGCTACCAGGACCAAACGTCTGGTTATGATCGGCGTAGGAAATCTCCAGCGTACCGGCATACACGTAAACCAGAGCGTGCTGATCCAGTACTACCTCCCGACTGTAATGCTTTTCCCGTTTGCAGGAAACAAAGATTCGGCCTTTCGTTGCTGCGCCGGACGGTACCATGGGTTGTTCGAATTAGCTGTCGGCAAAGTTATACCAATCCCAGGCGAATCAGGCTTTCGCCGGTGGCGAGCACCGCTTCTTCGTTCGAACGGGGCTGCCAGTTCAGCAGTCGCTGGGCTTTTTCGCTGCTGGCTCGTTTGACAAGGTCCAGATGCGGGATAATCAGCCTGACTTCTGGATTAAACCAACTGACGACACGAATCAGCCAGCTTGGGAGTTCGCGGGTTGGTACTTTGTCGGCCTGCTTCCCCAGGTTTGCCCGCAGGATTTTTGCGATATCCAGTACCGAGATCGACTCGCCCGCAACGGCGATGAATCGCTCACCCCTGGCTTTGGGCGATATCATCGCTTTCAGATGCAGATCGGCCACGTCCCGGACATCCACATAGCCAAAGCTGAGTTTAGGACAGCCCGCCAGTTCGCCCTTCAGCATCTGATGAATCGTTTTGATCGAGTGCGAATAGTCGGAGGAGAGTACTGGCCCCAGCACACCCGTTGGGTTTACCACAGATAGTTCCAGACCCTTGCCTTCCCCGTTTACGTATTCCCAAGCGGCCTTTTCCGACAGGGTCTTGGATTTCTGATAGGCTGGTAAAGGCTGGGTCAGATCCGACCAGTCTTCTTCCGTATAAGGCTGCTGCTTGTTGATGCCGTAACTGATTGCTCCGAAAGCAGAGGTGAGGACCACTCGTTTTACCCCGGCATCCCTGGCGGCCCCTAATACAAACAGGACACCGTTGACCGCCGGGATGATAAATTCGTCTTCGTGCTTTGCTGCCGGGTTAGGTGTGGGCGAGGCCGGATGAATGACGTACGTACATCCCTCAACTGCTTCCCGCCAGCCCGTTTTACTGGACAGATCGGCCTGCACAAAGGTGAGCTTAGAAAAATCGCGAATGCCACCAGTCGTCAGCATCTGCTTTACCTCCACTTCCCGGCTAAGCGATCGGAGAGACGCTTTTACGGCATAGCCATTATTCAACAGAGCAATGATGCAATGAGTAGCAATAAAACCTGAGCCGCCAGTTACCAGTACTGTTGGTTGCGTGCTTGATGTGTCCATTATTTTTTTAGGACAAAAGTAGCCGACTCCGGTACGGCGGACTTTGTTGTCCCGTCGTTTATACTTTGCTAAAACGGCACAGACAAGCCGACTGGTAACCTGCCGTAAAAGCAAGTATGTGTCGTCAGCGCACCGGTAAAATGAGAATAAACTCGGTTCCCTGCCCCGGCTGACTCTCAACGAGCAAAGCCCCGCCATGCCCTTTGGTAACGATGTCGTAGCTCAGCGAAAGACCGAGACCGATTCCGTCGCCGGTGGGTTTGGTAGTGAAGAACGGCTGGAACACTTTAGCTTTTACGCTGTCGTCCATGCCGATGCCGTTGTCCGTTACGCGAACTTCTATCTGGCTACCAACGGCTCTGGTACTGACAATAACCCGCGGCTGGTAGGACGCCAGCGATGTTTTCTGCTTTTCGTGAACGGCGTAGAAGGCATTCATATACAGGTTTAGTAGCACCCGCCCAATTTCCTGCGGGACTATTGCTACCGTGGTGACATCAGCACTGAAATCCGTTACCAATTCACAGCTGAATAGTTGTTCCTTTACCGGAACGCCGGACTGCGGACCGCCGGACCGAGAACTGCCGGGTCGCCGAATCCCGTTGTAGGCCAGACGCAGGTATTCGTCGCATAAGTCGTTAAGGTTGGTGGCCGTGCGCTCTCCGGAGCCGGAGTGGGCGTGGTCGAGCATATTCCGGACAATACGGCTGGCCCGGTGACCATGGCGTGTAATCTTCTCCAGGTTAACTTTCAGATCGTCCAGCAGTTCCTGTTCCAGAACCATGTCGCGGTCGGGTTTCTGGCGCTCGTCGGTGAGTTCAGTGACGAGTTCGGCGCTGACTTCCGAAAAGTTGTTGACGAAGTTCAGTGGATTTTGAATCTCGTGGGCAATGCCTGCCGTCAGCTCACCGAGCGAGGCTAGCTTCTCCTGCTGAATAAGCTGGGCCTGGGTCGCTTTCAGTTCATCGAGAGACGTAAGCAGTTGAGCCGTTCGTTCGTTTACCTGTTGCTCCAGTCGCTCGTTCTGGGTGGCCATGATCCGATTGCGCTCGATCTCCCGTTCTTTTTCCAGCTGCTCCTTTTCGATGGCCTGCTGAGCGACCCGCTTGCGGGCCAGATTGTAGCGATTGGCGAGGGTGATTGAAAAGAAAATAATCAGCCAGGCAAAACAGAAACTCTCGATGTATTCGGATTTGACAGGGATTGGTTCAGGCAAATCATACGAAAAGTAGGTCCACAACAAACGTCCGACCAACGTTTTCATCCAGTACAGAAACAGCGGTCCCGTGGCCAGCAGGGCAAACCGGGCATCGGTGGAGCCCCGCCTGATTATGCTCACGGTCATGACAATGCAGAGCAGGAAGACAATCCGTATCAGAATCTCGGTAAGGATCGACAATTCCAAAAGCGGTAGCGGCAGGAAACTTGGCGCCAAGAACTGGAAGACATTAACCAATGCCGTTAGCGCTAGAAAGAGGGTGGTTGCTTTGTTGAGCCGAGAAAGTGCCGCTACCGGTTGGATGAACTTGCGGATCGCCTGAATGAAAAAGATGAAAAACGTAATGAAAAAGAAGCTCCCGATCAGGTCGAAGAGATAGGGGTGTTCTTCAAAAAAGACGAGCCGGATCCGGTACTGGTTTCGGTCCAGCATAAAGAAAAACAGCGAGATGCTGAAATACAGGTAAACGCTGTCCCAAATGGAAAAGAATACAAACAGGTTGTAGCAGACCGCCAGGAACAGCCCCCCGATTATAATACCATCGAAAAAATAATCTTCCAGACCCCGATCAATCCGGACGTACGTGAAAGCGGCTCTAATTCGGTCACTTTCGGATTGGAACTGAGGAGAAATATACATTAAAGGAGCCTGCCAGAACGTGTTTTCGGCCCGCTCGTAAAGAATGGTTTGCTGGCCGGGTAACAGACGGAAAAGCAGTCGGCTCCGTTCTTTATTGCCGTTACGGTTCGGTAGCTGACTATGAGGAACCAGCAACCCCGTTCGCCCGTGACGCCACGACCGGCTGGAGTCCTGCCAGTACAAATCCAGGTAGGTGCTGGAAAAATCGCAGAAATACAGATCAAGTGGGTAAGGCAGCGTATTTTTAACCCGCATCCGAATCCAGCACACATGCGCCTTACGGGCCGGGCTGTAAAAGGAGCTGGCTCGAAATCCGGAACTGTGCCGTACCTGATCGAACGTCAGGGTACCACTGGCATCGTCCAGCACCTGAAAATAGGAAGTATCCGGCCTGACGAGCCCCGTATCGGCCTTTATGGTATAAACAGCGGGCCAGCCACGCTGTGCAACTCCTTCTGTCAGAAGGCCGACGTAAAGAAAAAGGAGGCAGTAAAATTTAGTCATACGCTGGCTGTCGGGAAAAGGCCTGGAGCGGGCAGATTTACCGCCTTCCGTATTGAATCCCACCCCGCATCATTGGCGATTATCAACAAAGATGCAGAAAGCTGACGCTTTGTCCAATGCGTTTCCGGCTGAACGAACGGTACCGGTTGTTCGATCTGCGTTTCATAAACAAAGTCCCTACGTAACGACTGACCGGTGAAATTTTATAAACTCCTGATTCCGGCTGCATCGCCATTCGTACAGAACCGGTAAACCCTTTTGGATCAGCGTGGTTCTGTGAAGAAGCCGACTCAGGAATATCCTGTCGGTTTTCAAAGAACTTATTGAGCACATCCATGAAAAAGAGGCAGTTGCCGACACGTATCGGCAGTCAGAAAATTGGGCAGGCGGCCGCCGGGCGACTGGCTGTCGGAGCGCTGGCCGTGGGCGCCATAGCCGTTGGAGCACTGGCGATTGGAACAATTGCGGTTGGGCAACTCCTGATTGGGCGGGCCTACGTACGTAAGCTACGCATTGGTGAACTGGAGGTAGACCGACTCATTGTTCACGAGACGAAGACTCTCTGACCGCAGGGCCGTCAGGCTCTGGTCCGTAGCCCCCTGAAGAGAGAGCATGACGCAAATAAACCGCTCCCCCTTCAGGGGGCTACGGGTAAGGCTAACCCGAACGTAACAGCCCTACGCTATACCGAATTATAAGTTAAACTCTGTGACGGTACACAGCATACTAGCGCAACGCTTTGTGAGTAAGTCAGATATCCGGCACAGATTCTCGGCCGATCTACAATCCGTAGAAGCGCGTTGTAATGAGTTCCGGGGGTATTTCAGCCGTTTCAATAAACAATCGAATCATGCAACCTTTTCAGATCAACGTTTCTCAGGAAATACTCGATGACCTACAGACGCGGCTGGGCAATACGCGCTGGCCCGACGACCTGACGGACACTGGCTGGCAGTACGGTACTGACCCGGATTATCTGCGTCAGCTGATACAGTACTGGCAGACTGGCTTTGACTGGCGCAGTCAGGAGAAAGCGCTGAATCAGTTTGCTAACTACCGAACCGATGTGGACGGCTATGGACTACACCTGATTAATGAGCGGGGGAAGGGCAACAATCCCATGCCGCTGCTGTTAAGTCATGGCTGGCCTGATTCGTTTTACCGGTTTTCCAAACTTATTCCGCTCCTGACCGATCCCGTGGCGCATGGAGGGAGCGCCGAAGATGCGTTCGACGTAATCGTTCCCAGTCTGCCCGGATTTGGTTTTTCGGATAAGTTGCAAAAAACGGGTAATTACAACCAGTGGACGTCTAACCTATTCAATAAACTCATGACCAGCACGCTGGGCTACGAACAATACGGCGCCCACGGGGGGGATGTGGGAAGTGGCATCACCGAAGCCCTGGCCATGTTGCATCCTGACTCGCTGACCGGTATCCACCTGATTGACGTACCGTACTGGCGACTGTTTGCCACGAAGCCCGATGAGCTGTCGGAGCCGGAAAAAAAGTACCTGCAGGACGGGCAGCAGTGGCAGATGCAGGAAGGGGCCTACGCCATGCAGCAGTCAACCAAACCGCAGACACTGGCTTATGGTCTGACCGACTCACCGGTTGGACTGGCGGGCTGGATCGTCGAAAAATTCTTTGCTTGGAGCGACACGCGGGGACAGATCGAAAACAGTTACACTAAAGACGAACTGCTGACCAACATCATGATTTACTGGGCGACCGGCACCATTCGATCGTCGTTTACGCCCTACTGGGATGATAAACAACAGTCCACCGAAGGTGAGTTACCCAAAGTGGCTGTACCAACTGGCATTACTATTTTCCCAAAAGATATTGTATCGGCTCCCCGCGCATTTGCCGAGCGGTTTTACAACGTCCAGCACTGGGCTGAGATGCCGCAGGGTGGGCACTTTGCCGCGCTCGAAGAACCCGAACTGCTGGCTGAAGAACTGCGTACTTTCTTCCGACCGTTACGAAACCGATAAAGTCACTACCTTAGCCAATGGGAAGGCGAGCGACCTGGTTTGGTCAATTCCCATCAGCTGTTTACCGATATGACAACTGCATACATCGAATCCCCGCTGGGTTTAACCCTCATTAAAGGCGACGAGAAAGGCGTTTCTCAAATTTCCTGCCTGGACGGTGTCTGTGGTGGCCCGGCGCAGGATGGTCTACCACTGGACGAGCCTGTTGCGCAGGCCGCTCAGCAGTTGACGGAATACTTTGCCGGAACGCGGCAGACGTTCGATTTTCTGATCAGTCCGGCCGGCACTGCCTTTCAGCAGTCTGTCTGGCAACTACTGCGTGCTGTGCCGTTTGGAACAACGCAGTCCTACCTGGAGCTGACCCGCCACCTTGGCGACGAAAAAGCCATTCGGGCCGTAGCGGCTGCCAACGGGCGCAATCCGCTCTGGATTGTTGTACCCTGTCACCGGATTGTTGGCTCAGACGGGTCGCTGACGGGCTACGCCGGTGGACTCTGGCGGAAAGAATGGTTGTTAAAACACGAAGGTGCCTGGCCGGTTTCAGTGAAGGGAAAAGCCAGTGCAACGGCTCCCGGTCAATTATCCTTATTCTAATTCGCTACTACTCGTTTTCATGTCAACTATTCTGCAGTGTGTTGCCTGCCTGGGTTTACTGGGGGCTGTCCTGAGCTGTGCGCCCCGTTATAAAGGTCCCGTAAGCGACCATTTCGACGGCAAGAAGTTTTTCAATCCCGGCATGCCCGAACGATCATCGGGCGGGGTGCTGAAATGGCTGCTTAACCGGGACAAAGGTCCCTGGCCCGATCAGCCCGACGCCTATATTGGGCCCAGGCCGGCCGCCCGGATTGAGGGCGACAGTCTGGTCGTTACGTTCGTTAATCACTCTACGTTTCTGCTGCAAACCAACGGGCTGAATATCCTGACCGATCCGGTCTGGTCCGAACGCGTTGGTCCTACGTCATGGCTGGGCATCAAACGGCACCGCCCACCCGGACTGAAGTTTGAAGAATTGCCGCCCATCGACGTTGTCCTGTTAAGCCACAACCATTATGACCACCTGGATTTACCGACGCTTAAAAAACTGGTAAAAGCCCATAATCCGCTGTTCGTTACCCCGCTGGGAGTATCCTATCTGCCGAAGTCAGTCGGTGGACGGATTACGAAGGAGCTGGACTGGGGCGATACGCTGCGCGTGAACGATAAACTTACGTTGACCTGCACCCAGGCGCAGCATTTCAGTAACCGGGGCCTCGGCGATCGGGAAGAAACGCTGTGGGCGGGTTATATGCTCGATACGTCATACGGCCTGACATTCTTTTGTGGCGATAGCGGCTACGGACCGCATTTTAAAAAAATAGCGCAGCAGACCAGTGGTAAACCCATCAAGCTGGCCTTGTTGCCCATCGGTTCATACCGGCCCGAGTGGTTCATGGCACCCGTGCACATGTCGCCAGCCGGTGCTGTACAGACACTGCTGGACCTGAACGCCGAACAGGCGGTAGGTATTCATTTTGGTACGTTCCAGCAGGGCGATGATGGCCTGTTTGAGCCCGTTACCGATCTGAAAAAAGCCTTACAGGAAAAGAAGGTCGACGAGAAACAGTTCATTGTGCCCACCGAAGGAAAAGCAATGGTGTTTAACTAGCAGAAAATACCGTAACGCTTAGGTGGATAGCTAAGTAGAGTTATCTTGTGGTTTGCTTAACTACATACCAGGATGTTCACTCAAGTGCAAATTCGTCGGTTAATCATTGCCTTAATGATGCTTACGGCTCTAATGAGTCTGGGGATTATGTTACTAGTTACATCCGCATTTATCCTGCCGGACGATACTTTCTCTCACCAGAAAAATGGGGCTGTTGGAGAATGTGAGATATATGTTGAAGAACCGGAACCTCCAGTTTTAAACACGGAGCAACTACATGGACAAAAAATATTCATGGCTAACTGCGCCCAGTGCCATTCGGTAGCTGGTGATATTATTGTCGGGCCGGGGCTTATGGGGGTTACCGATCGCGTTCCGAGCGAGGCCTGGCTACGAGCTTGGATTCGAAATTCCCAGCAGGTAATTGCGTCAGGCGATTTATACGGTCGGATTGCTCACGAAAAGTTCGGTAACATAACCATGCACAGTTTTACGATGCTGACCGATGCTGATATACATTCTATTTTGTCCTATATAAATGCTGCAAGCCCCCCAAATGGTGTAGCAGGAGGTCAGTAGAAACGTCATTGATTCCAGACGATTCTGTACTTTTGCGGCATGGAACCGTCCGGCATAGAAATCAAGAAAAGTGATCGGCTTGAGCACCTTAAATACGACATTCGGGGGCCGATCTACGAAAAAGCCCTTGAACTGGAGAGTCAGGGGTATAAAATTATCAGCCTGAACATTGGCAACCCAGCTACGTTTGGTTTCGACGCGCCCGACGAAATTGTCCATGATATTATCCTGAACATCCGGAACGCGCAGGGCTACGCCGATTCGCGGGGGCTGTTTGCCGCCCGGAAGGCGGTGATGCACTACACGCAGAACCTCGGTGTTCCCGGCATTACGATCAACGATATTTACATCGGCAACGGGGTCAGTGAACTGATCATGCTGTCGATGCAGGCGTTGCTGAACGAGGGCGATGAGGTGCTGCTACCCTCACCGGATTACCCGCTCTGGACGGCGTCGGTAGCGTTTTGTGGCGGTAAACCTGTTCACTACGTCTGCGACGAAGCGGCCGGCTGGAACCCCGATCTGGTCGATCTGGAAAGTAAGATCACCTCCCGTACACGCGCCATCGTGGTTATCAACCCCAACAATCCAACCGGAGCGGTGTACGATCAATCGGTGCTGGAAGGGATTGCCCGCATCGCCGAGCGGCACAAGCTAATTATTTTCGCCGACGAGATTTACGACCGGATTCTCTACGATGGAGCGCTGCATCACCCTATGTCCAAGCTGGTTCATGAGACACTCTGCATCACCATGGGCGGCTTATCAAAGAACTACCGGGCAGCTGGTTTTCGGGGGGGTGGCTTATTCTGAGCGGGGCACGCCAGCGGGCGAAATCATACATCGAGGGGCTGACATTGCTGGCCAGTATGCGCCTGTGTGCCAACGTGCCGACCCAATACGCTATTCAGACGGCGCTGGGCGGTTATCAGAGTATCAATGACTTAATTCTGCCAACTGGACGTCTGCACCGACAGATCATGCTGGCCTACGACCGGATGCGCGCCATCCCCGGTATTACGTGCGTTAAGCCCCAGGGTGCCCTGTACATCTTCCCCCGAATTGATCTGAGTCAGTTCCGGCTGATTGACGATCACGACTTTGTGTATAATCTGCTGGTGGAGCAGAAAGTACTGGTTGTGGCGGGAACGGGCTTCAACTACATCCACAACGATCACTTCCGGATCGTCTGCCTGCCCACGGTTGATGAACTGAACATTGCCCTGGACCGAATCGAAGCCTTCCTGGAAAGCCGCCGAAAGTGATTATCATGAATTAATTATGCTTTCACGTTTCCCGGAATTAGTACAGAGCAGGCTTCAACGGATGATAGTTATTACAGACTTTTCAGCCGTTTCATAAACGGCTGAAAAGCTGGTTTTAACTCTTCAAACAAAGGGTTGTTCCGGTGTTTGAGCATGACCTCGCTGAACAGTTTCAGGCCCAGCGCGAATTCTGCCGCCTGCGCTTTGTCGCCGAAGGGATCTTTTTCTTGCAGGCGTTCGATAATGCTAAATAGCTCGTCGTGATTGTCAACCGTCAGGTCCAGTTGCTTATTCGATACGGGTTCGCCTGATGCAAGTCGGACGGGCGTAAGTGTCAGATGGTAGGTGTTTACTTTCTTTTCCATAGTGAGTATTATTTACTTGTGACGTTGGCTGGGCACCAGTCTTGCCAATGCCTTGGGGTAACAACATTGAACACAAGATAGAAGTTGCCCCACCGGAAGATGCCGTTTGTACGATTACCATCAGGGCTCTGTTAATCGGTAGTGTTTGGTGAAATCTTGCCTAAGTGTTGCGAATAATTGCCGCTGTAGGGAATAACCGCTATTTTGTTCCGGTATAACTAATTCCTACAGCACTACATGGATTTCTCGAAGACCCGGCGCGGCACTGCAGCCGTCTGGGCGGGGGAGACCGAACCGTTTTACGACGGCGCAACCACCCCGCCCATTGTTAACAGTGTCACCTACGCTTACAAGGACCTCGACGAATGGTATTCGGTTGCTACCGGCAACGCCGAAGGACACATCTACAGCCGGAACACCAACCCGACGGTTCACGTACTCGAAGAGAAAATCCGGATTCTGGAAGGCGCCGAGGCTGCTACGTCCTTTGCTACCGGTATGGGGGCCATCAGCAATACACTGTTTTCTCTGCTCGGACCCGGCAAACGAGTGGTCTCCATCAAAGACACCTACGGCGGTACCAGCCGGCTTTTTCTCGACTTTTTACCTCATTACCAGGTTAACGTAACACTCTGCGACACGACCGATTACGACGCGCTGGCGGCCGAAATCGCTAAAGGCTGCGACGTACTGTACCTGGAAACCCCCACCAATCCGACGCTGAAAATCGTGGACATCCGGCGGCTGGCGATGGTAGCCAAGCGGGTGGGGGCGGTGGTGGTCGTGGATAATACGTTTGCTACGCCCATCAATCAGAATCCGTTGCGACTGGGGGCTGATCTGGTAGTGCACAGCGCCACGAAATTCCTCTGTGGCCACTCCGACGCGATGGGTGGACTGCTGTGCGGCAAGAAAGAGCTGGTAGAGAAAGTTTTCCGGTTCCGGGAGATCAACGGTGCCAGTCTCCAGGCCGAACCGGCTTATCTCATTGCCCGGGGTATGAAAACATTGGAACTGCGTATCGAACGTCAGAACGCGTCGGCGCTTAAGATTGCCCACTTTCTCAAAAGTCATCCTAAAGTTGCCGATGTATTTTACCCTGGTCTGGAGACGCACGCGGGGTACGCCATCGCCAGTGAACAGATGACCGGTTTCGGTGGCGTGATGAGTTTCTCGCTCCGGGCGGGCTATGATGCGGTGAAGCGATTCCTGCCGTCGCTGCAATACGTGCACCTGGCGGCCAGTCTGGGGTCGGTGAGTACGCTGGCGGGTCCGCCCCGCACGACGAGCCACGTTGAGCTGACGGAGGCTCAGCGCGCGCAACTCGGTATTCCTGAAGGGCTGATTCGTTACTCGGTCGGTATCGAAAACGTCGAAGACCTGATTAATGACCTGAGCCAGGCGCTGGCAAGTGTATACCCCTGACTACCAATCTGAACTCAACCCATGCACCCATTTTTTTACCAGAACCGGCTGGCGTACACGCTGGCTGGTCTGTGGCTGTCGGCCACGCTGAGTCTGGCCCAGCCAGCCCCTAAAACAACCGACATCAGTGCTCCGCGTCTGACGCAGGAACTGGACCGAATCAGCAAACTCGCTAAAGGGAAAGTGGGCGTTAGCGCCGTGCATCTCGAAACGGGACAACGTATCGGTATCAACCGGCAGGATCGTTATGCTATGGCCAGTACGGCTAAAGTCGCCATCGCTGCGCAACTTTTTCACCTGATGGAGGAGGGGAAGCTGTCGATGATGACGATGGTCGATCTGCAACCGGCCGATCTGCATCCGGGCAGCGGTACGCTGGAAGTGCTGTTCGCCAAACCTGGCGTGAAACTGTCGGTGCAGAACCTGCTGGAACTGATGATGGTCATCAGCGACAATTCGGCAACGGATATACTACTCCGCCTGGCAGGGGGAGCGGGGGCCGTTACGAAGCGGCTGAAAACGCTGGGTATCCAGGACATGACCGTCGACCGAACCATTATTCAGCTCATCGCGGATCTGGACGGTGTAACCCTGCCCCCCGAAGATCAGTGGAAAGTAGGCTTTTATAATACCCTTGACCAGAAAATCACGCCCGAATCTCGACGCGCCAGTCAGGCGAAATTTAAGGACGACCCGCGCGATACAGCAACGCCCGACGCTATGACCGAACTGCTGACCCAGATTTACCGGGGTACCGCCATCAAGCCCGCCAGCCGCGATACGTTACTGGCCGTCATGGAGCGCTGCCGGGGTGGGGCAAACCGGATGAAAGGCTTCCTGCCGCCCGGAACGGTGGTCGCCCACAAGACCGGTTCGCTGGACGGTAATGCCACCGACGATGTAGGGATCATTACGTTGCCCGACGGGGGTGGGCACATTGCACTGACCGTATTTGTCGGTCCGTCGCCCCAGCCGCTGGCCGAACGGGAACAGACCATCGCTCAGGTAAGCCGCGCCATCTACGACTATTTTCTGTTTCAGTCGCCAACGCTGACAACCCAGGCCCGCTGAGATGAACGTTTTCAAGCTCATTACGTGCCTGCTGATTACGGGAAGTGTCTTTGGGCAGAAAACGCCGACGGTCAAGCAGATACAGGCGTTCGATCAGTACGTAGCGACCGTTCAGAAGCAGTGGGCTATTCCCGGCATGTCGGTCGTGGTCGTGAAAGATAACAAGGTTATTTTCAGCAAGGGGTATGGTGTGCGGGAGGTGGGTAGACCGGAGCCCGTCGATACCCAGACGCTGTTTGCCTGCGCATCGACCACAAAAGCCATGACCGTGGCGCTGATGGGTATGCTGGTCGACGAAGGCAAGCTCGCCTGGAGCGATCCGGTTTATAAGTACCTGCCCGAATTGCAGCTTTACGATGCATCAGCCAGCCGGGAGATAACCATCCGCGACCTGCTCATCCACGATACGGGCGTAGGGGGGACCGACTTTTTTACGGGCGCGATGCACATACCCGTTAACGAGATGTTCCGGCGGATGGCCCTGGTGAAACCCAGTTACTCCATCCGGTCCGGGTTCATTTACCAGAACATTATGTACTCGGCGGCCGGGCGTATCATCGAGCGGCTGATGGGCACAACCTGGGCCGAAGCGATTCAGGCGCGGATTTTTCGACCCCTGGGCATGTTACGTACAGTTCCTAAACGGAGATACATAAAGGATGATAACCAAGTCCGGCCGCACTACGTTATTAACGATACGATCCGCGTGATCGATTATACTCCCGATAGTGAAATCGGTTCAGCCGGAGCGGTCTGGTCGTCGGCGGATGATATCAGCAAGTGGGTCACCTGCATGCTCGACAGCAGTAAATACAACGGTGGTCGACTGCTGAAACCCGAAACCTGGGCGGAGGTGTTCAAAACGCAGACGCTGGTGCCCAATGACGAATACCCGACCATGCAGCTTCTGCAACCCAACTGGCTCACCTATGGGCTGGGCTGGTACCAGCATGATTATAAAGGACATAAAATCAATTTCCATACCGGTAGCCACGCGGGGCTGACGGCTATTACGGCCCAGCTACCCGACGAAAAGTTGGGCATTTTTGCGTTCGGTAATGTTGATCATGCCGAGGGGCGTCATGCGCTGATCTATAAAGCGTTCGATCTGTTCGCCCTGGGCGGCACACGCGACTGGAGTACAGAATTCAAAACGCTGTATGAGGGCATAAAGGAGCAAAACAGGAAAGCAACCGCCAGCTTTGTGGCCCAGCGCGTCCCAAACACGAAACCGTCGCTGGCTTTACAGGAATACGCTGGGACGTACAATAGTCTACTCTATGGCGAGATAACTGTCAGCCTAGCTGGCAATGACCTGTCGTTTAATGCTAACAACGCCTTGACAGCAACTCTGCCGCACTGGCACTACGACACATTCTACGGATCTTTTGACAAGGCATGGCAGGGGAAAACAACTGCCCAGTTCAGTCTGAGTTCAGTTGGTAAGGTTAGTACGTTGGTGTTCAACGGAATGGACTTCAAAAAGAAACGTTGAGACTGGCTGACAGGTATTAAACGTCGGTACAGGCCTCTGTACCGGCTTTCCTGGTTCCAGTACGTATCGATTTGCTGAAGGACATAGCCTGTATCAGGCGGATAAGACCTGGCGATAGGCGGTAGGCGTGTGGTTGTAATATCGTTTGAACAGCTTGTTGAGATGGCAAACGTCGGAAAAACCGAACTCGTCGGCAATCTGGGAAACGGTCAGCGGAGTTTGCCGCAGTTTTGTCGCAACCAGTTTGAGTTTGTGCCGGATAATGAACTGCTGAATAGAGTCACCGACCTGTTGCTTGAACAGGGTACTCAGGTGGCCGGGAGAGTAATTGAAGGCATCGGCGATGGTATCCATCCGCAAGCGCTCCGGTTCCCCGATATGCTGGCCGATGTAGGCGATGATTTGACGGGTGAGGTTCAACGAAAAGGTTTGCCGGGATGGGATAACAGCTCCCCGTTCGCCAAGAAGGCGGTCGACCAGACTTAAAATGATTTTCATCAACGATTCGACAATGGGGTTGCCCGTCAGGTGACGAAGGCTACGTTCCTCTGACAGAATCATGGTGACCAGCGCCCGCAAATTGTCCTGATCGGTAGAATCGGTAGCGATTGAGCCCAGGCAGGGCGAAGTAGATCTGTTAACATAAGCCCAGGGCTGATCATCCGCTATCAGCAGGCTGGAGATGTAGAGCGGGGAGAATGACAACCTGTAAAGGCTCGTCGGCTGCATCGTCAGGAAGCTATACTGGTCATGCGCGCCCAGAAAGAAAACATCCCCTGGTTGATACGTGAATCGCTTATCGTTAACCAGATGGTGACCCTTCCCCGACTGAATCAGAATGAGTTCGTAACAATCGGAAAACCGGATAGGCGTTGCCCATTGATTCAGGTCGAGCTGTTCGATGTGCAGGGATCTTTGCGGAATGATGTCTTTCATGAGTGATGGAGTCGGGCGTATGGGTTATTGGGTACTATCGCTAAGACCAACATAGTGCCACCTCTTCTAAATCTGGTTTTATTTGAGTCAACTATTTGATATTCATAACTTTATCAGACTTTGGGTTAGTTAATTACACTCCAATATGTTGGAGGCTCCAACATATTGGAGAACTCAATTGGAGTCCGGCTGGAGCTGTATCTTTACGTGTCGTCAACATCACGAACCGATATGCTGCCCGCTAACGAACCAACAGTACTGCCGTCGCTGCTTATTGTGGAAGATGAGTTTTTGATCGCCAATGATTTACGGCGTATTCTGACGAAAGGCGGCTACCAGATCGGAGGGATCGCCGGATCTGTGGACGAGGCCAAAGAACAGGTTGCCAGCCAACGGCCTGACATTGTGCTGCTGGATATTTTCCTGGATGGCCACGAAACCGGAATCGATCTGGCGCACTGGTTGAGTAAGCAGGCCATACCGTTTGTTTTTCTGTCGGCCAACCTGACAGACGGCCTGCTCGAGGAGGCTAAAGTGACGCAGCCCTTTGGCTTTCTGACAAAACCGTTTCGGGAAAAAGACGTCCTGTCGACGCTGGAAATTGCCCGTTACCGCCACGCCCACAGCGAGGAAGCTAAATTGCGCCAGCAGCAGAGTATCCGGATTGCCGTCAATAACGCCAGCATTAATATTCAGGACCGTGAGCAGTTCTGCCTGGCAATTGCGGACCAGATCAATCGGTTTGTGCCGTTTTCGTTTTTTACCCTCCAGATCGGCTTACCCGACGAGTCGTCGTTCTACTGGCTGATGCTGGAGAAAGCTGGCAGTGCGTTTAAAAAGGTTAACCTGGCGGCCCTGCTCCAGAACGAATCGGACGAATCGCTGCTAAACAAGCTGGATCAGGAAGCACCGGACCGACTGGGTGAACAGACCGGCGTGTTTAGCGGGAGCGCGTTTGACCAGCTCTGCCAGACCTACGTGACCGCACGCGCCTGCCGGGATAAATTCAATGTTCGGTCGCTGGCGCTATTTCCGATTCCGTTAAAACGTAATGCCATAACTACCATCATGCTGTCCAGCACCCAGGCTGATGGCTTCTCGGAACGGGATTACCAGACCGTTAACCTGATCTGTCCGCAAATCGCGCTGACGCTGGACAATCTGCTGGCTTACGAGGAACTCGATACGCGCCGACAGATCAAAGCTATCGAACTGGCGATTGCCAATGCCTTTCGGAGCGAAGCCAGCATGAGCGCCATACTCGTGCAAGTTGCCCAGTCGATCAATGAGCTACTACCCGTTGATCTGCTGGCGCTTTATCGGATCAAGGTGCCGCAGCCGGCCGGGGCCGATACGCTTTGTACGGTGCAAAAGAGCCGGGGCCGTTTTGAGCCACTGGAATCGCACTCCCTGCCGCTGTCCTCAACAATCAGCCCGTCGAGCTGGGAGGCTGCCCTAGCCGGGATGCAAACCTGCCTGACGAAGCCGACGCTCAATGTGGGATTTCAATTTTCCCAGCAGGCCGCCGACAACGTGATAGGGGAGCTGTACCGGAGAGAACTGGGGCTGCAGTCATTTATGTACGTACCCATTTTCCGTGGCGAACAGCCGGTTGCCTCCCTGATTCTGGCCAGCAAAGCGCCCTATGCGTTTACCTATAATGATCTGCATACGTTGCAGGACATCAGCGTGCAGATGTCGCTGGCGCTGGAAAATGTATTTGCCTTTGAGCGTATCAAAATGCTGAGTGAGCGGCTGGAACAGGAGAAAACGTACCTGGTGGAAGAGATCAAGACGAGTCATAATTTCGGGGAGATCATTGGCGACAGTCCGGCTATGCAGGTCGTGTTTACTAATATTAGCCAGGTTGCACCCACCAATGCCACCGTCCTGATTCTGGGCGAAACCGGGACGGGGAAGGAACTGGTAGCCCGGGCGGTGCATACGCTGTCGTCGCGCAAGGACCGGACGATTATCAAGATCAACTGTGCCGTTTTGCCCGCGCAGTTGATCGAATCGGAACTGTTTGGGCACGAACGGGGCAGTTTCACCGGCGCGACTGAAAAGCGCATTGGTAAGTTCGAGCTGGCCAGTGGAGGAACGCTGTTTCTGGACGAAATTGGTGAACTTCCCCTTGAACTACAGGCGAAACTCCTGCGGGCAATTCAGGAGAAAGAAATTGAACGTATCGGCGGGAAAGGGCCCATCCGCATCGATGTCCGGATTATTGCGGCCACGAACCGGAATGTACAGCAGGAAGTAGCCGAGGGGCGGTTTCGCTCGGATCTTTACTACCGGCTGAACGTGTTTCCGATAGTGGTGCCGCCCCTGCGGGAACGCACGGACGATATTCAACCGCTGACACTGCATTTTCTACGACGGATTAGCAAAAAGCTGGGCAAACCCCTGACTGGTGTTACCAACGATACGATGCATCAATTGTTGGCCTACACTTGGCCGGGGAATATCCGGGAGCTGGAACACGTGTTGGAGCGGGCCGCTATTCTGTCCCGATCCAATACCCTGGAGCTAGCCGAACCTTTACGGTCGATACCCATAACCGATAGTCCTGTTGCTGCAGGACAAAGCGTCGAATGCATCCAGCCCATCGATGATATCATGCGGGCGGCTATCCTGGCGGCACTATCAAAATCGGGCGGACGTATCCGGGGGCGGGGTGGTGCCGCTGAGTTGCTGAACCTCAAACCGACAACGCTCGAAGCCCGGATGAAAAAGCTGCAAATTCAGCTGAAACGATAGGAGCGAGTAATCTATCAATAGGCTAAACTTCGCCAGTCACAGCGTCCAATTTTGGTAAAATCCGCTTTGAATACTTCAGAATCGTCGATTTGTACCGGAACCGTGCTGATTACCATCGTTATGTTTGCGTCCGCAATACATTACGTGCTGATTACTCGTTTCTCGTCTAACACCCTTACCCATGCGCTTGCTTTGGTTGTCCGTTGCCGTCGTCTTTCTTCCGTTCCTGCTAGGGGCTCAACCGGCCAAACAACTGCCCCTTCCGCAGCTACAGCAGGCGTTTATCGACCAGCGATTCGGGATGTTTATCCATTTCAACATCCCCACCTTCATGAGCGACGACTGGGCTGACCCCGATGCGTCGCCCACCCTGTTCAACCCCACTAGGCTGGACTGTACTCAATGGGCAAAAGCGGCTAAATCAGCCAGGATGGCGTACGGCGCATTGACGACCAAACACCATAGCGGCTTCTGTATCTGGGACACGAAGACCACGCCCTACAACGTAATGAATAGTCCGTTGAAACGCGACGTAGTGCGGGAGTACACTGATGCGTTCCGGGCTAACGGGCTGAACGTCATGCTGTATTATTCCATTCTGGACACTCACCACAAGCTGCGGCCCGGTTTTATTACCAAACAGCACATCGCCATGGTGAAAGCCCAGCTCACCGAACTACTGACGAACTACGGCCCCATTTCGGCGCTTATCATCGACGGCTGGGATGCACCCTGGTCGCGGATTTCGTACGACGATATTCCGTTTGAAGAGATCTATCGGCACATTAAGTCCATTCAGCCTAATTGTCTGGTGATGGATTTGAACGCGGCCAAGTACCCCGCCGAAGCCCTGTTCTACACTGACATCAAATCCTATGAGCAGGGGGCTGGGCAGCACATTTCCAAAGAAACCAATAAGCTACCCGCGCTGTCGTGCCTGCCAATCAACGATGCCTGGTTCTGGAAAAGCTCGTTTCCGACCAGGCCCGTCAAAGACCCTATCGTGCTGGTGCGCGATAATCTGGTGCCGTTCAATCGGGCCTACTGCACGTTCCTGCTGAACGTAGCACCCAACCGGGAAGGTCTTATCGACGATAATGCGCTGACGGCCTTGAAGCAGATCGGAGAGGTATGGAAACCCGACGCCGAACAGCCCAAACTACCGCCGTTCGACGCGCCAATTATTTCACATAATCTGGCCAAACATCAGCCAGCCAATGCGACCTGGAGCGATGATATGTGGATTATGGATTTTGGCAACGACGACAACTTTCGCACGGCCTGGAAATCGAACCCCAGTGTGAAAAAGCCGATGTACGAAGTCGTACTGAGCGATAAACCGGGTATCGAAACGTCGTTCAACCTGATCACGATCCTGGAGCCTGCCGCTACCATTACCGGCTATCGGCTGGAGTACTTGTCGGGTAAAACCTGGAAGCCAATTCCGATGACGAGTGAAGCCAATCCAGGCCGGGCCAATCCAGGCCGGGCCAAAGTGCATCGATTTTCGATGGTTAAGGGGAGCCGGGTGCGAGTGCTGATCGATTCGTTTACAGCCCCGGCTGCCATTGCCGAATTAGGGGTGTACAAGGAAACCGGTCGGTAAGCTAAATCAATAAACGGCTTCATGGCTACCCGTTGCAGACTCGTCTACCAATGTATGGCTGGTTGCTCGTCTTTGTGGGAAATGAAGCTGGAGGTGCGTTCCGGAATCCTGTCGGATGGTTAGCCGCCCGTTGAGTTGGCGGGCCAGTCCCCGGATCATCGTCAGTCCCAGCGTATTGCTGTTCAGCACGTCGAAATCGGTTGGCAGGCCCACGCCATCGTCGCTGACCGACAACTGATACGTTTGGTTCTCGTTGACATGCAGTTCCAGTCGAATTTGTCCTTTTCGCTGCTGGGGAAAGGCATATTTGAGCGCGTTCGTGACGGCTTCGTTGATAATCAGCCCAAGCGGTACGGCCAGCGATACGTCCAGCCCCACCGGCGTTACGTCGGTGACGATGCTTACCGAGCTGTCTGCCGCCAGGGCTTCCGCAAGGTAGCGGGCAATTTCGTCAATAAACTCGGTCATGTTGACCAGCGACCGGTTTTCGGACTGGTAAAGCTTCTGATGAATCAGTCCGATCGCGTAGATTTTGTTTCGGCTATTTTCGATCGCCAGCAGGGCACTGGGATCGTCCAGATAATCGGCCTGGGCACTGAGCATACTGCTGATAATTTGCAGGTTATTCTTCACCCGGTGGTGAATCTCTTTCAGCATCCATTCCTTTTCGGCAATGAGATGCTCTTTTTCAACCAGCAGTTTCTCCAGCACCTGATTTTTCTGGCTGATTTCAAGCTGTTTGGCTTCCAGCAACTGGTTGGTCCGTTGCTTGAGCCGATAGCGGTTGTAACTCAGACTAAGCAGTAGCAACAGGAGGACACAACCGGCTATGATGCTGTTCCGCTGCAAATCCTTTGACTGGATGCTGGCCTGCTGCAACTGATTTTTTCGGGTCAGCAGAGCGATGTCCTGTTCCTGCTGGCGCGTCTGGTACTGCGCGTCGAGCTGGGCAATTTGCTGGCTTTTTTTCTCGTTGAAAATCGAATCGCTGAGAGCTTTGTAGGTCTGGTAATGAACAATAGCCGCCTGGTAGTTCTGCTGCGCCGAGTCGAGCCTAAACAATTGCAGATAAACACTAGCCGTGCCTCGTTTATAACCCACCTGCTTCAACAGCCCCAGTGCCCGGTTCAGATACCGACGTGCTTTGTCGTACTGCTTCACGGTGCTGTAAAACGTGCCTACTTTCATGTACCCTGAAATGGTCGGTTCGTCGGGGGCCAGCTCACCCGAATGGGCTGCCATCATTTTCTGGTAGTACGTTTCAGCCAACGGGTATTGCTTGAGCGCCAGGTAACAATCGCCCAGAGTCATACAGGCTCCATAGCGTTCCGAACGACTGGCGGGCGGATACTGTCGTAAAAAATTCTGGTAAAAGCGCAGGGCAGAAGCGGGACTTTGGTGGGTAATCAGTGAACTGGTAAGTTGATACGCGATAAACTGGAGCATCGACCGGTTCTTTAACTGACTGAAAAAGAGCAGGGACTTCTGGTAACAGGGGACGGCCTTCGTCCATTGCTGTAGTTCGTCGTACAAGATTCCCAGGTTGTAATAAAAGCTTCCCAGATACAGGCTGTCTTTTTGCTGAACGGCCAGGTCAACCGTCATGAGTTCGTATTTCAGCGCCTTATCGTACCGACTCTGAACGTGGTAAGCCGAACTGAGCAGATCGTAAGTGTACTGAAGCTGCGAATACCCGATTGATCGGTAGAGTCGGAGTACGGCAAATAACTCCTGCTCGGCCCGCGCCGGGTTGCCCTGTGCCGCGTGCATATCGGCTACGTTTTTGAGCATATAGGCCTGTTTGTCGGTCTGCCCCGCTTGCCGAAACAACTCCATAGACCGCTCGTAATACATCACTTTCTTGACCAGCCCGGCCGGAGTGCGGTCGTAGAGCTGCCCCAGAAAATAGCAGGTTACCGCCTGTTGAGCGCGGTTGCCCTGCCGAATGTAATACGCCAGTACGCCCTGAAGAAGGGTTTCAGCTTGTTGTCGGTCGCCAGCAAGCCTCGCCAGGCGACCCAGTGCACACTGGCTACGTATCTGACCAGCCGTAAACTGAAGCGATACGCTCAGGTGGTCAGCCTGCTGGCTGTACGTATAGGCGTTGCCCAGTGGTTCATCCAGTTCCTCATGGCGGGTAATTAGGTCTGCGCTTAGGGCCAGCAGAATATTGACGCGCTGCGTATCCACCTGCCTGTGCAGCAGCGCCCGTTGCAGACTGTCGACCGCCCGGCGGCCAAGCATTGGGTACAGCGGTTCCCCAAAGGCTATTGCCTGCGTTAATAACCAACAAATACACAACGCTACCAGGCGTTTCATGGACGAACGGAGAAGTGTCTAACGCAAATTCGCGCAAATGCTCCGCAGTTGACGAGTGTTCCTGGAAAACTCCGCTTAATGTACCGCAGAATCATCATTTCGTACCGATACAAGCGCACCGGTACGCCTTACTTTTGACTTCATTCCTCGACTTGTGCCATTACTGGCGATTTTCTCTTCGTACTGATGCATCCATTGGAAACGGTAATTCTGCTCCTTGTTTTCGTACTTGGGCTAGCGATGCTGGCCCGGCGCATTCACCTGGTTTTCCCGATCCTGCTGACGGTAGGCGGCCTGGTGATCGGCCTTGTACCGGGCTTACCCCAGGTGGTTCTCGACCCGTCGGTGGTACTGCTTGTATTCCTGCCGCCGGTGCTGTATAGTGCCGCCTGGTACACAAACTGGAGCGACTTCCGGCGCTATGCTGAACCTGTCATCGTGCTGGCTTTGGGGCTGGTGCTGGTAACCAGTCTCGGCGTTGCGTGGCTGGCTCACGCCATCATTCCGGGTTTCACTATCGCGATGGGTTTGCTGCTGGGAGCTATTGTGTCGCCCTCGGATGCTGTTGCCGCCACGGCGATCATGAAGACGCAGTCGGTACCCCGAAAGATTGTCACGATTCTGGAAGGGGAAAGCCTGGTAAATGATGCGTCCGCGCTGGTACTTTTACAACTCGCACTGGCTGCGGTGAGTACGGGAGCATTTTCTCTCGGACACGCCCTGCTGGAGTTTGTGTTGCTGTCTGGGGGTGGTATTGGCGTAGGGCTGGTCGTGGGCTTTGTTTCGTACTGCATTCATAGACACGCCAAACTGGAACCGGGGCTCGAAACAATACTGACGTTTGTGACGGCCTACCTGGCGTATCTGGTGGCCGAACACCTGCACCTGAGTGGCGTGCTGAGCGTTGTGACGGCGGGTTTGTTTATCGGGCATAAGCAATCGCGGATACACAGCCCAATTGTACGGATGCAGGCGGTGGCCGTCTGGGATTTTGTCATCGTGTTGCTGAACGGACTAATCTTTATCCTGATTGGCCTGCAACTGCCACATGTAGTGAGCGCCATTAAAGGCGAATCCACCAACCATCTTCTGGCCTACGGCATTGGTATCAGCCTGACGGTGGTCATTATCCGGTTTGGGTTCATTTTCATGGCCGATACACTCTCCAACCAGGTCCGAAAATTAGTGCATTTACCGCCGATCTTCCCGTCTCGCCGATACACTACCTTGCTGGCTTACATCAGTATGCGGGGGATTGTGTCGCTGGCAGCCGTACTCTCCATCCCCGAACACCTGCCCAATGGGAGCCCATTTCCGGGGCGCAACCTGATTCTTTTCATCACCTTCTGCGTTATTCTGTTCACGCTGGTGGTACAGGGCGTATTGCTGCCGGTTGTTATTCGGGCGCTGGCGTTCGGACAGCAACCCACCGATTATCTATCCCGGCATGAGGTACGGAAACAGCTTTCCCAACGGGCACTGAGGCAGGTACAGCAACTAGTTTGCCAGGAAAAACTGACGGGAGCAGCCGTGCAGGTGATCGTTGCCCAGCACCAGATGCGGGCGAAAGAACTGGCGCATATGGAAACGGCAGCCCTACTGGACCAGCATCAGCTCAATCAGAAACTGATGCTGACTGGAATTCAGGCGCAGCGTGACGAACTGATCAACCTGCGGGACCGGCAACAGATCGACGTCGAATTGTTTCATGAACTGGAAAACGAACTGGACCGGGAGGAGATCCAGTGGCATCCCGTAGGCTGAAGACCTGTCAGCCTGCCTATGAAATTCGGTCCGTTTTTCGGTGCTGATCGAAATCCAACTGGATACACACGCCTGATTCCTGATGCGAACGTATCTGTAGGCGGCCCCCAATCTGATGGCTCAGGCCCTGAATCATAGTCAGCCCCAGCGTTGTACTTTGGGCGGGGTTAAACCCAGTCGGTAGCCCCACGCCATTATCTTCAATAAGAAGTCGGCAGGTCTCTTCGTCCAAGGGCTGAAGGCTTACCCAGATAATACGGGGCTGGAGAGTCCTAGCTTCAGGGAATGCATACTTCAGCGAATTGGTGACGGCTTCGTTGATAATCAGGCCAATCGGCGTGGCCAGGTTAACGTCCAGCTGAACAGGGAAAACGTCCAAGACGGTTTGAACAGCTGGCTGGTGACTGAAGGATTCTAGCAGATAATCAACAACTTCGCTTACATAGTCAACCATGCTGACCCGGGCCAGGTGGTCGGACTGGTACAGGCGCTGGTGGATCAACGCCATGGCCTGTACCCGATTCTGGCTCTCCCGGATAGCGGCCAGGGCCGTAGTATCGTGGAGATAGTCGGACTGGGCGCTCAAAAGGCTGCTAATGATCTGGAGGTTATTTTTGACCCGGTGGTGAATCTCTTTCAGCATCCACTCTTTCTCTTCCAGTAATTCTTCTTTCTCGACCACCATATGTTCCAGCGACTGGTTTTTCTGGTCGATCTCTCGCTGCTTGGCCTCCAGCAGTTGATTGCTACGTTGCTTAAGCCGGTACCGGTTATAGCTAACTCCCAACAAACCCGCCAGTAAAAGGGCACCTATCAGGATGGCATTTCGTGTGGTTTCGGCCCGTTTCAGCGCCGACTGCTGGAGTTCACTCTGCTTGGTCAACAGGGCAATGTTCTGTTCCTTCGCCCGGGTATCGTACTGAATCTGTAACTGCGTGAGTTGTTTGCTCCTGGCTTCGTTGAAAAGCGAGTCGTTAAAGGTTTTATAATGGCGCAGATGATCGATAGCCGAGAGGTAACTGCCCTGCGCAGAATCTACTTTAAATAGCATTAGATGAATATCCCGAAGTGTTGACAGGGCTTCTTTCTGGGGTAGAATCGTCAAGGCTTTCGTCAGGTAATACCCCGCTTCTTTGTATTTGTGTTGCTTTACATAAAACGCCCCAATATCCTCCCGAACCCGTAACGACTGCTCAAAATCAAGGTTGTTTTTCTCATACCGTAGCAGCGCTTCCTGGTAATAACGCTCTGCCAATCCGTAGTTCTGTAAGGCATCGTAGCAGTAGGCGAAGTTCTGGGCTACGCAGGCTTTTTGGATAAGCGTATTTGTCGGAATCTCCGCGACCAGCTCTTTCAGAAACCGAAGGGCTTCCTGCGGTTGTTGCTGCGCGATCAATTCTTTGGCAATCATGCCCGCTGCGTTGAACAGAGCAAAATTCGGTAACCCCTCCCGACGCCAGACGACAAGCGATTTTTTGTACCAGTCGATGCTTTTCTGATGATTGCCGGCTACTTCGTACACCTGCGCCAGATCGCCGTAAAAAGCGGCTGCCGAGGCTGTGTCGGCTGTTCGTTTCATCGTCTCCACGCACAATAGTCCGTACATCAGGCCCTCGTTCAGATCTCCTTTTAGCCGCCCGATGATCGATAAGAGGTTGTAGGTGTAATGGAGCTTAGGATAACGGATGGCTTTGTATCGCTTCAAAACGTGCAACAGCTCCGACTCGGCCGTTGTCAGCTTGCCTTCGTACAGATGAGTAATCCCTATTTCCTTTAGGGCGTTGATCTCGTCGATCGGTTTATGTATCGACCGGTATAATGCGGCTACCAGGCGAAAGTTGGCCAGTACGATAGTCGAATCCGGGGCGTAATTACGTAGCCATATACCGAACTTAGATCGGGCAATCGCTTCGCCCTCTTTATCTCCCGAACGCTGGCAGTTGGTAATCAACGTTGAAAATCGCGCCCGTCCGGAAGCCGTATCACCACCTTCCAGATCGGCGACGATAGATAAACTTTCCGTTTCGTGCTGCCGGGTTAGTAGATGCAGTGAGTCGCTTAGTTTTCTAGCCTGGCGCAGGTATATCCGGCTGCTATCCAGGTCCGCCTTCGTTTCGCCAGGTTTGTAAATATGAAACTTACTCAGCTCCAGTAAAATGGAAATTCGTTTCTCGTCGGGGCGGCTTTGTCGCAAGTCAGCGAGAAGACGGTTTACCTGCTGCCGGTTTATGTTTTGTCCGCCAGCGGCCAGGGTATACAGCAGCAACCCGAACAATAAACAGGTTCGGGCAAACCCGGAAAACAATACCGGTAGGATCGACGATTGACCAACGGGTTTATACACCTGACTGCACATGTAGACAAAGAGACATCCGGAAAGCCAGCAGCGGGTAACGCTCTGTTAACTATAGCGTATCAGACAAATATAAGCCGGTAAACGACGTAGTCGGCGCTCCTGAATGGTTATGATTGATACAGCCAGCGAGCCACCAGCCGGACATAGCGGGGCATAATTACAAATGTCATCAGGCCAACAATAATTAGGCTGGTCAGGAATGCTCTGATCAATGGAATCGCCAGAAAGGGGAGGGAGAGCGTAAGTGGAGCGAGAAGCTGTGGAATCAGGAATGAGAGTGGAAAAATGGCCGACAACGTAATCAGAAACTGCTTGTAAGGCGGAGCCACTTTGTGGCTCCGGGGCGGGGTAAACCAGAATTCAAGTCCAGTCCTGATGTCAATTTTCTCGGCCTCGTTCAGCATAGGGCGCACCTTGTCTATCAGTTGTTTACGTGTGTCGGATTCCAGCCAGTCGCGCAGGTTAGCTTCCGAATCAAAATGCAGCACAATGGTGTATTCGTCGTTCTGCCCGTGCGGACGGATCACGTTCACGCCCCGGTGGCCCGTTGCCGCCTGGGCCTGCGGCACGATCTCCCGTAACCAGTTTTCGTAAGCCTGAACCTGCTGTTTATAAGGCCGCTGGACAATGATGGTTGTTACGGCACTGTTGGTGTTGATTGAAATGCTCGGGGCCATGTAAGCGCGCTGGTTAGTATTCGTAGCTGGTCAGGTCGCAGTCGAGTTCGGCCCGGTTCCAGTGGGCGGTCGTGACGGCGGCATCGTAGGTCGTCTGCAGAAACGCCAGTAACTGCGACTCTGGGTCGGCGGCCTGGCGAACTACTTCGTACGGCAGGATAAACTCGCCCATGTTGGGATGGAAATAAGCCCCTGCCGGTTCGACACGCTGCTGTCCAAAATCAGCCGGAGTGGGGTAGCAGTAAGAATAGAAGGCGGCTTCGGGAAACTGTTCGTTGCCCGGCCAGAAACCCACCGAGCTGACTTCGTGCGAATACGCTTCCTGCATAACCCGGGTCGACATATTAGGCGCTCCTCCCGGATGCAGCGGTGCCCGGCGGCCCGAAAAACGCGTAACAGCCAGATCGAAACTGCCCCAGAAAAAATGAACGGGACTGCACTTGCCCGTATAACCCGCCCGGAACCGCATGAAAACAGGATACATACTGACAATGGCCTGCCAGAAGCGCTCCACCATCACCGCATCATACGACTGGTGCAGGTGATCCTCGGCAAAAGGAATGACGTTGGGTAGTTCGTTAGGTGTGTCGTGAATGGTAATGTCGATGCCCACCTGCTGGAGCGAAGCCATCACGTCGACGTAGAAGTTAGCTACCGACCGGGGGTAAAGACCGACGTCGACCCGTTGCCCAGTACTGGTACTGATATGCAACTGATGGCTCACAAAGTCGAAATCGAGTTGAAATACTCCTCGTTCGTAAGGAATGCTACTGCTCGTCAGCCCCCTTGGCGATACGTACAGAGTAACGTGCCAGGAGTGGTTGATCCAGGGCGTTTGCCGGAGCCGGATTTTGCCCACGATCTGGGTCCAGAGGTGCAGCGTTTCTAGCGTCTGGTTCCAGTCGGCATAGGGTAGGGCAGGCCAGCGTTCCGGGATACGTGTGTTGGTTGTCATAACGAGTTGAATCAGTGGTTGACAGGGACTTCAATCAGCTGGAAACGGGCGTCGTTCCGTCCGACTTGATTAAGCAATTTGAATGACCAGCCGTTTACCCGGCGCAATATCCTGATTCCAGGCCGTTGCTACGTCGGCCAGTGGACGGACGTCCGTGTCGAGTATCAGGCCACCGGTTGTTGCCAGTTGAAACAGGTCGGGTAGGATGTCGGTGTTCATCTGCCGAAACGCATCCGCCGACAGACTCCCCAAACCAGACCCAAGTATTTCGATTGCCGAGCTACGCAGGCTTCCCGACGAGAGGCCGATGGTCTCGCCGGCCATACTGCCTACCGTGACAATCCGAACCGGATGGGTAAACTGATTAATACCCCCGCTCATCAGTGCCTTGAGCAACATTTCCATCGGATGCCCCCACAGGTAATCAATTACGACGTCGACGGGCGTGGCAGCATGAGCGGCTTTGAGCTGATGGATAAGCGACTCATCGTCCTGCCGAAGCGAAATAATTTCGTCGGCCCCCAGCGTTTTCAGCTTTTCGAGCGATTCTGCATTCCGTCCCGTGACAATAACCCGGTTGGCTCCGTAGTAGCGGGCCAGTTGAACCGCTACCTGGCCCGTTACGCCCGTCGCACCGTTGATGAGCACCACCATACCAGCTTTCAGCTGTGCTCGGTGCAACAGGGCCAGCGCAGCCCCCATAACGGCGTTGGGCAGTGCGGCCGCTGTCGCATCGGATAGAGTATCGGGAATGGGCACGAGATTCGCCAGTGACACCAGCGCTTTTTCGGCCAGCATACCAGAAAGGCCGGTTGCGTACACGCGCCGACCATCGTCTAGCAAACCCACTCCGTCGATCCCGACCACGGTCGGCAACTGCTGATGACTGGCGTAATGTTTGCCACTGGCCCGCGCTTTGTCGAGGTTTTTGACCGCTGCGGCTTTTACCCGGAGCAGCAGCTGACCCTCCTGCGGAACCGGATCCGGAAAGTCTTCGTAGCGGGGTTCCTCACCCAGTTGATGTAATACGGCAGCTTTCATAACAGCGACTCTATGTGGGCTAATACGTCTGTACGAGAGTAAAAAGAGGGTGTAGTGAATGGGTCGTTTATAAAGAGGGTTGTTTCATTTGAAGCAGGCTGGCCGTTGGCTTTCCGGAGGTATCACAGCGGGTTATCAGGATGCCTTTCAGGCTGGACCGGATCGCGCAGACGATCATGTCGCCTGTTTCTGGCGCGTTGCCCCTGACCCGATACAGTTCAACGATATCGAACTCGTCGGCGCTGAACGTACCGGCTGAACACGTCAACTGGTTTGCATCCAGCCGGAAAATAGTAAGAAAGCCCTGCTGGTGTAGGGCGTTAACAACCTGAGAAACGGTGAGGAAAGAAGCCTGCTCCATGAAACGTAGGTTGAGGTTGATACAAATTAATCAATACGATTGGCCAGGAAGGCGGCTACCTCGGCCAGCCGATTGGAAAAGCCCCACTCGTTGTCGTACCAGGCAGCTACCGATAGGAGTTTTCCTTCCTTGGCCGTCAATGGTAGATCGACGATCGATGAGTGGGGGTCGGCCACAATGCGGGACGATGCCCATTGGTCTTCCAGCACGTCCAGTACGCCCTTCAATGGGCCATCTGCTGCGGCCTGCCGGAAGGCGTCGTTGACTTCCTCCACCGTACAGTCCCGCTCCGTAATCAGGTTTAGTTCGGCGATGCTGCCCGTGCGGGTTGGCACGCGGTAGGCTTTGCCGGTGATTTTGAGATCTTTCCAGATAAACTGGAGTGCACGGGCCGCCCCCGACGAGGATGGAATGATGTTTTCGGCCGCGGCCCACGAATCCCGTCGGTCTTTCATGGGTTGATCTGTCAGCGACTGCGTATTGGTGTATGAATGCACCGTCGAGAAGAGACCGTACTGAACCCCGAAGTTTTCCAGAACGACCTTCACAACCGCGGCCAGCGCGTTGGTAGTGCAACTGCCCATACTGACGATATGGTGATTGGTCGGATCGAACGTATCCAGGTTGATGCCTTTCAGCAGCACCGCATCGCAGTCGTCCAGGCTTTTGCTGGGCGCGCTGACAAGCACGTAGCGAGCCCCCCGATCTAAGTGCACCTGTGCCCCGGCGCGGGTAGTTGCCCGCCCTGTACAGTCGATAACCAGATCGACGCCCAGCGCGCCCCAGTCGGGGACTTCCTTCGCCGAATTGTAATACGCCAGCTCTCGATCGCCAATGGTCAGTTTACCCTCACTGCCCGACACCGGCTCCGGCCAGCGACCGTAATTGGTATCAACCGCGAAGAGAGCTGCCAGCGTGGATTCGTCCCGAATGTCGGCAATGGCAGTCGGAACAAATAGCTGCTGCTGTAAACCAATGCGTAGAAACTGCCGCCCGATGCGGCCAAAGCCATACAAACCGATGGTTACCATTGAATTATGGGTTTTTGACTATGAGTGAATTGACTTGTTTGCTTTCGTCCCGACTGATGATATGGCCCCGGTTAAGGTAAATCATTTCGGTAACGGTGCTCATATACAGGGCAGCGTTAGCAAAACTTTAGTGGCTGTTGGTAGCGGCTGCCCGCCGGTGACTATCCGTTCTGAATGCATCCGTACAATGAGATTCGGTAGTCAGATAAGAGGACATCAGCCATATATCAGTGTACTGATCCGGATGGCGCCGAAACTGGGCGTGGACGTACGGACAAAGTTATTTTGATGGGTGACTATCAAACAGTCAGCTACGTAGTCTTCAGAATGGGTAATGCTTTCTCAATTCTAGTCCGCGAAGCCTCATACTGTTTCGGGAGTTTAAGGTGGCTACCCAGTTCAGCAAGCGGCTCATCGACCGTAAAACCCGGATTGTCAGTGGCAATCTCGAACAGAACGCCCCCCGGTTCGCGGAAGTAGAGCGAATAAAAATAGTCGCGGTCGATCTTGGGTGTGATCTGTAACCCGCTGCTCTGAATCTTCTCCCGGAACTCCATTTGAATCGTATCATCGGCCACCCGGAACGCGACGTGGTGGTTTGTACCGGCGGCATTACGCCCCATTTCACTGGTTGGCTCTTCCAGCAGATCAACAATCGCTGCTTCGGGTACGGTATCGGTCTGGAACCGGTAGCGGTTGCCTTCCTGCGCTAATAGCCGGTACCCGAAGATGTCGGTCAGCACCCGGGCGGTAGCGTCAATCTTCTGTAATGTCAACGTTACACTATGAAAACCACGGGTGGCCATATCCTGCTTAATAGCATCGGTTTCCCAGACGGAGCGGCCATCGGGCTGCCTGGGCACAATAAGCGTCATGGCCAGTCCGTCGGGGTCCGTGAACGGCAGATATTGTTCTCCGAACCGTTCGCCGGGTTCGTCCATTGATACGCGCGCTTCCCGAAACCGACTAGTCCAGTTATCCAGACTATCGGCCGGAACTGAATAGCCAATTTCGGTCGCCATACCGGTCCCGTTACGTCCGGGGCCGATACCTTCCCAAGGAAAGAAGGTCAGGATGGTTCCGGGAGTACCTTCTTCGTTGCCGTAATAAAAATGGTACGTGGTTGGGTCATCGAAATTAACCGTCTTCTTAACCATCCGCAGCCCCAATACGTGAGTATAAAAACCGTAGTTGCGCTGGGCGTTGTTAGCGATAGCGGTGATGTGATGAAGACCCAGAATGGACTGATTCATATTAAGAAAGGTAAATGGGAAAATGAGTAACCACGTATTAGATGATGTTTATGCAGATAATAAAGCCTGACCAGCCCATTCCCGACGTTTGTTCGGGAATGGGCTGGTCAGGCTTTATTTTTTACCGACGTTGGTGGCTGCTTCGATGATGAAAGTCGCTACTTTTTCAGGCTGAGCCAGCATGGCTACATGGCTTGTAGGTAGCTCCAACGTTGTTGCATTGAGCTTTTTGGCCAGTAACCGTTCCAGATTCGGATTAATCATGCGATCGTTAACGGCCACGATGTACCAGGACGGCTTGTCTTTCCAGGCGGCTTTAGTGATCTTTTCCTGCAAGGCCGAAAAAGCCTGCGGACCCTGGGTCGCCAGAATCAGCTGCTGCTCGGACTTGGGTAAATCCTGCGCGAAATCCTCATAAATACCCTTGGGTGACATGCTGACGAAGCCGTATGCATCCGGGCGGATCTGGTCGTTGCCGGGCGTGGCCGGAGCCGTCTGTACCAGTTCCAGGAAGGATTGTCCTTCGTCGGGCGCGGCTGCCGCTACGTATACCAGCCCAGCCACTTTTTCGTGGTTGCCCGCTTCGGTAATGACCACGCCCCCCCACGAATGACCCACCAGCAAAACTGGCCCATTCTGCAGCTCAATAGCACGTTTCGTGGCCGCTACGTCATCACCGAGGGAGGTCAGCGGGTTTTGCACAGCCAGTACGTTGAAACCTTTGGCCTCCAGCAACGGAATTACTTTCGACCAGCTTGATCCATCGGCCCATGTACCGTGAACCAGTACTATATTTTTTATTCCCTTGGCTGTTGCCTGCGCCATGGTTTCGTCGGTTTCTAGGAGTGTCATGATCAACGAAGCTAATAAGCTGATAAATACACTTGTTGTCGATTTCATGATGCAGATGTTGTTTGAGTACGGTAACAGGATCTATGATTTTCAACACCCTGTTACCGCGCTGAAAGCTGTGTTATACGTCTGATTTGATGAACGCCAGCAGGTCCGCGTTGATGGTCGCGGCTTCCGTAGTCGGCATGCCATGCGGAAAGCCTGGATACGTAATCAGACGACCGTTTTTGAGAAGTTTAATAGCTTTGCGGGCCGTAATATCGATGGGCACAATCTGGTCATCTTCCCCGTGCAGGACCAGTACGGGTACGTCGATACTTTTGAGATCTTCGGTAAGATCAGTCTCCGAAAAGGCTTTGATCCCGTAATAATGCGCGTTGATGCCGCCCATCATCCCCTGGCGCCACCAGTTGTCCTGAACGCCCTGTAGAGGTGTAGCACCGGTCCGGTTATAGCCATAGAAGGGTATAGTAAACTCGTTGAAATACTGTGGTCGCCGGGTCGCCGTACCCTCCCGGATCTCATCGAACACCGACATCGGGACCCCGTCGGGATTCGAGTCGCGCGCTACCATCAGGGGGGTAACTGCACTGATCAACACCGCTTTGGCAACCCGACCCTGTCCGTATTTAGCCACGTAACGCGCTACCTCTCCGCCCCCCGTCGAGTGCCCAATGTGAATGGCATCTTTCAGGTCGAGGAATTCGACCAGCTCGGCGGCATCGGCGGCATAGGTATCGATATCGTGGCCGTCGGTCGTTTGTGTCGAGCGGCCGTGCCCCCGTCGGTCATGGGCTACTACCCGATAGCCCTGATTCAGGAAAAATATCATCTGGGCGTCCCAGTCGTCGCAGGACAACGGCCAGCCATGATGAAAAACTACGGGTTGACCCGTGCCCCAGTCTTTGTAATAGATTTCGGTACCGTCTTTAAGCGTTAGCGTAGGCATACTTGTAGCGTTTTGCTGGTTAAAGAAGCTCACATCGACGTAGATTCGCTGCGAATTATCAAGACAAAGTTGACGTGAAGTCGCCTATTAGGAGCGGTATCAATCGCGGGTAATGCGGTACTTTAAGCGGTTTTTGTCAGGAGAAAGGCTGCGAGCAGGTAGAGGTAAGGATTACCTAAACTCAAAAACAAAAGCCCTGTTAGCTGGACACTAGTGGTAAAAAAGAAAAGGCCACCATAAGGCGGCCCTTCGGATTTATGTACTTAAAAATCAGGCGAATCCGTATGAGTTGGACTGCCCGCCGTCGACAGCGATCGTTTGACCGCTTACGTAGCTGCAGTCTTCGCTGAGCAGGAAAACGACTAGTTTACCAACTTCCTCCGGTAAGCCAAGGCGCTTGGTGGGGTTAAACTGGGCATACTCAGATTCCGCTTTCTTAGGGTCGGCCGGATTGATCTGATTAAAGGCCTCGGCGACCATGGGCGTTAGGATAGCACCCGGCGCGATTGCGTTGGTAACAATGCCGTCTTTACCATATTCGAGAGCCGCATTTTTGGTCATCCCAGATACGGCGTGCTTGGTAGCAACGTAGGGCGTCTGATTCATTACGCCACGGATACCACCCACCGAGGCTACGTTTACGATCCGGCCGTGCTGTTGTTGCTGCATCACCGGAATGACGTAACGCAGGCCGAAATAAGCACCCATTAGGTTGATGTCGATCACTTTTTTAAACACATCCAGATCGTAGCTGGTCAGCGGTGCCTGCCGACCTTCGATGCCCGCGTTATTGTAAAAACCGTCGATCCGACCAAAAGCGTTTACGGTTTCGTCTACGTAATTCTTCACAGCGGCTTCGTCGGATACATCCGCTACAATAGCAATCACTTCCAGATCCGGATAGTGTGCTTTTAAACCATCCGCTGCTTTCTGTAACGAATCAGCGTTGTAATCGACTAGTGCCAGCTTGGCCCCATTCTTCGCGGCTTGTTCTGCCGTTGCGTATCCCAGCCCCATAGCAGCGCCGGTGATTACGACAACTTTGTCTTTCAGGCTTCCCATTTTATTTACTGTGTTACTCGTGTAGGACAAAAATCGTTTCGCACTCTTTGGCTGACCCAGTAAGTCAGCTGATTTAATGCCATGCAATTTGTCGGTTCTGGGAATAAGGGAAGCGCATTTTTGCGCCGTAAATGGACACTATTTGAACATAGGTACGAGAAAATTTTATGCCGTCAGCAGCATATCAGCCGCATGCGCACGGAATTTTTCCGGGGCCATGCCGGTGTATTTCCGGAAGAATCTGGCGAAATAGGATTGATTGGTAAACCCCAGGTCGTAGGCGATTTCCTTGATACTCAGTTCATGATGAAAAAGCGTCCGTTTGGCCTCCGCCAGCAGGAGGGTGTACACCAGCTGGCTGATAGTTGTATTCATTTGCTGACGGAGCAACTCATTGATCCTCTTGGGTGTAAGTCCCAGTTCTTTGGCGTAAAATGTCGCCGAGTGGTGCTCTTTGAAGTTTTCCTCCAGAAGCCGAAGGACATGAATTACGCGGTGATCTTCGCTTAGCGCAATTGCCGGATTTTCGGTTCTGAAACGGTAAATGTGCGTCAGAAATGCAGTAGTGTATTTTAGTAAAAGCGGAATGTTGATACGTCCCTTGTATTCAAGGACAATGAGTTCGAAAAGCTGATGGAGGGGTTGCACCATGTCGGGCGGAATGGCCGTGCCTTCGTTATGGATCGGTAAAAAAAGCTGCCGGAAATGAAACTCCTCGATTCGGTCGAAAAACTCGGATGAGAATACAATCACGCGCGCTTTGGGGACTGTTGCCGAGGGAATAGCGTGCAACTGGTTGCTGCCAATCAGATAAACATCGTCTTTGCGAATAGGAAATGGCTCAAAATCAACATAGTGCAGGCCGCCGTTTTCTAAAAACCAGACAATCGCATAGAAATTGATCCGGTGTATACTCCGGTGATCACCAAATACCGCGCCCTGGTCGGCTGCTAGAAAATGCAGATTAGGAAGATCATGAACCGGATAATCGTTTACCTCAACAGAATATTTCATGATTAGCCAAGGGGCACTTCAGATGGACAGATAACACACGCAGCTGCCGTGTACTTAATCCTGACTACTCCGTAACCGTTGCAATTACCCGCTGGTAGCGGGTGAGGGCAGGGGTGCCGTTGTCGGTTACTTCCAGAATCAGGTGAATGGTGTTGCCTGGTTTTGCCTCCTTCGGAACCACGAACGACGCTTTTGCCGAATTGGCTGTTTTCAGGTCCACCTGTCCACGGTAGCTGTCCACTTCTTCATACTGCCACCAGCGATATGTAACGGCGTTACCATCGGGGTCCGTCGCCGAACCACTGAGGGTAACCGTCTGCCCCGGTTTGACGGTCAGGTCGTGGGCGTGATTGAGTTTGGCTACCGGCGGGTGGTTGGCTTCTTTGGCTGGTTTTATGCACCAGTCGGCGCGGGCGGCAAAGTCGTTCTGCAGAGCAGGAATCCAGCGCACCTGCGGGTATGCCGTTTCCTCTTTCTTTGTGTAGGGGTCGTAATCCGTTACGTCTTTGCCGTCTTCCCAGCGGTAAGGATTGGTTTTTGACTGTACCATCCGGCCGCCCCAGCCACCGTACGATACGTCTTCTTTACTGCGCAGGCCCACATCAATCAGGTAGAAAAACGCCGGGGAGTCACCTTCTGAAATGAAATCGTACTGACTCCGGTTGTATTTCTTTGCTTCGGCCATATCACCGTGCGTGTGCTCCGGGTCGCCGGGCAGTTGTTTGCCATCGCCCCAGAGGTAATAGGCGTCAAGCAGCGGGCCGTGGTTGCGGATATTCTTGGCAAACCAGTTTCCGTCCAGGTAGGTCTGCAACTCGGTGGGTACAACGCGGGGCCAGAGGTAGGCAAAGCTCCAGAACTGATCGGAGTTGTAGAGAACTTTGATACGGGGCCAGTTGGGCGCGACGTATTTCTGGTACGTAGCGTCCTGGTCCAGTACAGCGTAGATAATGGCTTTGTCGGATACTTTCTGCTGGATTTTCGCCCAATCGTCCGTCTTTTTGTACTGATCTTCAATGGATTTCAACGCACGGGCCACCGTATTGGTACCACCCCAGATTTGCAGGTAAACGGGGCTGGCATCGTCGTCGAGGAGAATCTTTTTGATGAAATCCGAGCCTTCCGTGTCTTTGTCCATCGCCCCTTCAAAATCAATATTACCCACCCGCACCAGGCTCTTGAGATGACCGGGCGTGGGGTAGCCTTTGGCGTGCTTTGTCAGGTTGGGGTACACTTGAGCGTACTTATCAATATAGCTCTCCATCCAGGTTGTGCCCGGCCAGCGCAGTTCGGTGCGTTCGCCGTAGCGTTTGGCCGTATTGTCCATTTCGGACGTGAACTTGGTACCCTTACCATCGCCTTTGTAGTGCCACTGTGAGCTGCTGTATACCAGTCCGACCAGGTCAAACTCATTGCTGTAAAGCAGTAAGCGAACAAACGTATCGACATCGTCTACTTCACCGTCAGTGGTGACGATGGTACGTGGTTTGCTGGAAGCTGGCTGGGCAAAAATTGACTGTGTAGTTACGGAAAGTAGCCCGGCTACTAACCATGTAGCGCTGATTTTAAGCATAGCAACTGATTCGGGAGTACAAAAGCTGTAAAGTGCGGTCAATTAGATGAAAAGCAGGCGAATTTGCAATTGGTAACGAAACGCCGTTGGCCGGTGAAATGGAGAAGCCAGCTTCTGTATAGGTACATAAATACCTAGAAACGTTTTTACCGCTTTATTCGTTATTCTAATCCGCCCCGGAGAAAACTTGATTGGCATGGCTGACAACACGGTTTTTCTGAGTCGTTTGGGCGGACATTTTTTTCTACCAGATAGTGAGTCCGTTTTTACGCCCACTGCCTTTTTAAGTACCCAATGGAAGCAACAAAAGAAAATCTGCAACGCTCTGAAACGCAGAGCACTGAGCGCATCGCTCAGGATTTACCCAAACGAGATGAACTCTTATTAACCCCCGACGAACAACGAATCAAGGATGCATTTCAGGATCACAACTGGAATGAAATTAAGACGGCCGATTCGTGGGTCATCTTTAAGGTGATGGCTGAGTTCGTGGAAGGTTTTGATAAATTGGCCAAAATTGGTCCCTGTGTATCCATTTTCGGATCTGCCCGCACACAGCCCGACAGTCCATACTACAAAATGACGGAAGAAATCGCGGCCAAGCTGGTGCGTCATGGATACGGCGTCATTACGGGCGGTGGTCCCGGTATCATGGAAGCCGGTAACAAAGGTGCCTTTGAGCAGGGTGGTAAATCGGTTGGTCTGAACATCAAACTCCCTTTCGAGCAGCATAGCAACATCTACATCGATCCCGACAAGAGTATCAATTTTGATTTCTTTTTCGTGCGCAAGGTGATGTTCGTAAAATACGCGCAGGGCTTTGTCGTCATGCCCGGTGGCATGGGTACGCTCGATGAACTATTCGAAGCCATTACGCTGATTCAGACGCGTAAGATTGCCCGTTTCCCGATCGTGCTGGTTGGCCGGACGTACTGGCAAGGTCTGATCGACTGGATTACGGACGTGATGCTGGGGCAGGAGCACAACATCAACCCGGAAGATATGAAGCTGATCAGCATTGTCGATACCCCCGCCGAAGCGGTACACGTAATCGACGAGTTCTATAGCAAATACCTGCTGAAACCGAATTTCTAGACTGTTATGTTTGGAGGCAGGTAGGATAACGGACAGTTAGTATCATTAATAAAAGAAACGCCCTCCATACATTGAGAGCGTTTCTTTTATTAATGATACCCGGCTTGCTCACTTACTAATTTACAATCTAATCCAACGCCAATAGTATTAACAACTGACATCAAATGATTAGTCCCGAACCGTTCATAGCATACCAGGTTTGAAGAATAGACTGTTCATAGGCAGCGTAAACATGTTTATTAGCTACTATCCAGGTGGCCTGATTAATAATCTTTACTAAATCAGAAGTAGCTTGAATATGCTGAATGGGCTTAACAACAGGCAACTCTTTGATGTCGTCATCATCAGCAATAATAGCTAAGGCGTGATAGGATGTTAAAGGAAATACAAACGTGCAACGCCCACCAAATCTAATATTGTGAACTTTATTCTCTTCGTCAATACAATAGCCTGGGTTGTCTGAGCAAATGAACTGATGATTGATCGTTGTCTTATAAATCACCCATTTCGCTGCGGTGAGTTTGTAATATACCCAAAGCCTGATCTGACTCGGATTTTCTAAATTTTCAAGCAGCGATCTATTATGGAGTTCTTTGCTAAAGTTTGGATCATTTATCCACTCATGCCGTAGGTGCTCAACTATTTGAGTAAAAAGCTCGTAAGGTACATTACGCAACTGGGCTACACTTTCTCCTAAATTCCAGCTTTGCTTCTCTTCGGCTAGAATTTTGTCAATAGAGAAATTAATACTCTGTTCGGAAAACGAGTGCTCTCTATAAAATGGATTACGCACTTTGAGATTGAAGAGGGTGACAGCTAGATCATAAGCATCCTGCGTAGATACTACTTCAGTAGGGCTTATTACCTTGTCAATCCATTTGTTAAGTTTATTTTCGTACAAAAAACCTCTATCCTCTAAGTAATTAGGCTCTGCTACTATATAACCTTTCAGCGGGTGCTTACTGCTGAACTCATAAAAGCCTGGTTGATAGCAGATCGCTGAAGGATGGAAATCCTTCAATCTTGTTTGTTTCTTACTCGCTTTGTTTGCTCGAAAAAGTTTCCCGTTTCTATTAACAAATTTCTTCAAGTACACCTTGGGCACATAATGTGAGCCGGGCGATTTAGTTTGTTGCATGGGACAGAAGAATGCAAGTTACACCTTGAATCAAGATACATCGTTTAGTCGGACAATGCTAACCGGACAAGAGTTTCGACTGTACTGACTAATCCGTACGTATCAGTAATTTACCTCACTGATTGTTCCTCAGCGAGTTACGTGCCTGGGCTGATTCGACTCTAAAACCACCCTTCGGGCTAGCTGTTAGTTTATGAGCGTTTGGATCGATCAGCAAAAATTCCGGCCCCATAACCGAATGGCCGTTGATTGCCAGTTTTTTAACCTGACACTGCTCAATATTCTTTCCGACGAGCATCATACTAATCAGTTTTGCTGATTTAGGCATGTCCGGAAGGACAACCGATGCCGAATCACCGGGCTGCAACCGGAAGTTAGCCAGCTTTAGAAACCGTTTGCGTTTCGAGTGGATATAGACCTGTAAATTCAGCGACGATGGTCTGGACGAGACAGGCGTAAATTGAATGTCCGTTAGGTCGATCGCCATCCGGCGCGATGCTACAACTGAGTCGATAAAGGGTTGCGCTACGTTTAGGTAAACAGAAAAAATGGGTTTGCTCGCCAGCGAATCGAGCCGGGCAGCGGGCTCCGACTCGCGAATAAAAACCAGTGCATCAAACGCAGTAGCTATGCTAAGTAATTAGACAAAATTAGGTTAATACAAGTATGTTTCGGTTCTTCGCTTTAAAAACAAGCTAGCTTTGGGAAAACCGCGCACTATCGAACTCCAACCCGCCGAACGGCAAGCCCTTGAACAAGCGTTTCGCAGCGACACCTCCCATGCCTTTCGCCAACGTTGCCAGATCGTCTTGTTCAAAAGTGAGGGCCGTACCTCCAAAGAAGTTGCTCAACTCGTTAAACAGCACTATGTCTCGGTCAATGCCTGGTTAAACCGTTATCAACAAGCGGGACTCAACGGCCTGCGGACCAAACCCGGACGAGGGCGTAAAGCCCTGCTTGACAAGCAAACCGATGCCACTTTAGTACGACAGGTAGTGCAGAACGAACGGCAGCGACTGAATCAGGCTAAAGCGCAGATTGAGTCTCAAACGGGTCGTTCCATGAGCCTAAAGACCTTGCAACGCTTTTTAAAAAACTTGACGGTTCTTACCGACGCATCAGACTGAGACCCAAAAGCAAACCAAATGCTGAGTTGTACCAGGTTCGTTACGAGGCTCTTAGCTTGCTGGAAGAGCAAAGTCAGGCCGGAGTTATTGACCTCTTTTACGGCGATGAATCCAGCGTCAGCGAAGAAGGATACGTGCCCTACGGTTGGCAGTTTAAAGATGAATCGGTGCATATTGAGGTCGCAAAGGGCCAACGGCTGAATTGTTTTGGGATGATTTCGCGCCAGAATCAGTTGCACTATGCGACCACAAATGGCTCTATTACATCAGCTTTTGTCGTCAACCAGTTAGAAGAACTGTCTTGGCGGCTGTCCAAACCAACGGTAATCGTACTCGATAACGCCCGGATTCATACGTCCGATAAAGTTCGCCAACGGCTTGGAGACTGGCACCAACGGGGCTTATACCTGTTCTATCTGCCGCCTTACAGCCCCCATTTGAACTTGGCTGAACGACTTTGGAAAGAGCTGAAAGCGCGTTGGTTACGGCCTGAAGATTATCAGACCAGTAACACGTTGTTTTATGCCGTCTGGTTAGCATTAGCCGCTGTGGGTCAGGAATTGTTCATTCGATTCAGCGATTTTTAGTCAAACTAATTTTGTCGCATTACTTATTACACAAGGCCACTTGTCCCTTCACCTGATCAGAAGTCCCGAAACTTAGCCGATAGTTATTGTGCTGAAACAAGCCCAGCGACCGGCATTTGTCCATCGGAAGCAAGCCGTATTGACTGTTAGTAATTCTTCCCAGAATGGTACCTATCTTTTTTTTATGCTCCGGCATACGGTTAACCTCTTTACTTGGGCCCCGGTCGAAATAACCGCGCTGTACCTCCGTGCCGATAACAAAATAATCATCGGGGTAAGCTTCGTGCAGGAAATGACCAAATCGTTTAATACGTCGGTACACAAAATCATCCCGATGATAACATTGGTGTCGCTCAACGTGCCCGTTATGGGCATCAATAATGACCAGTTTGCGGTCGGCCAAGTGCTCTCTAAGCCATTTTATATTCTCGAATATACCCAAGTCACGCGGTGCCTGCTGATCGTGAACGAAAATATCGGTAGCGTACTGGTATTGACTGAGTAGCTGGCGTTGCCAGTGCTGTTCCAATGATTCCGCTTGGTTCGTTCCCGATTGCAGTAATGAAAGTGCCTGAGCGAAGGTCTGTCGGATGAACTGATCGGGGGCAGGACCAAAATTCTGCGCGATCAGGTGAGCGGGTGTTCGGGCAATAGTACTCAGTTTATCCGTTAAGGGAGTAGACCAGTGAGCGCTTCCTTGCCGAAGCAATACGTCGGCCAGTAAACCGGGCGGAGCAACTTCAGTACCAACGAGCCAGATTCGCCGGTCGAACGGCCGGGTCCTGTTCTCGTCATGAATCCATCGGGCCAGCACGCGTGTCTCCTCGACAACTACGCCCTGGTGATCCGCCAGGTCTTGCAGCGCTTCGCCCAGCGTGCCTTCGTCGAAGAGGACGTAACGGTTCAGCGCCAGCGTCGAAGCGGTGTAGGTTTCGCCCAGCACAACAGTGCGAAAATCATCGTGTCGGCATAAATCCATCGCCACCTTCACCTGGAGCTGATTAACCTGTTTCGTGCCGTGGGTTACTTCGCCAACGGCCACAATCGATTTGCCCCGGACCAACTCACTAATAGGTTCAAACTGGGTCGTGTCCGTGAGTTGATGGTACTGAAAGGGCGTTAAAGCCTGCTGCCACTTCTGCTGTTCCAACCTTGTTGGTTGAGCAATAATCGGAACGGATACGAAAAGGAAGCATAAAGCTATAAAGAGTACACTGTTCAAAAACCGCATATATACAATGAGAAGGTTGGTATGTTCCTTCTCAACGCAACTGTATCGATTCCATATAACTGCTTTAAGTTTATTTATGAAATAAGTCGGCTTCTGGTAAAAACGAAACGCCCATCTATCTGGTGATAAATGGGCGTTTTTTTTGACTGCAAGATCAGTTAAAAAGAAATAGGCACTTCTATCAGCGTGGTATCCCAGGCAATCATCATGACTGACTCTTTCGCGTTGTCGCCAACTTTTCTGAACTGGATCGTCAGGTTTTCGACGGGCTCATCCGTCTTCTTCACCGGAGCGGTCACGCGCAGTACGTCCATGTCCTGCTTGTAGCTATAAGCACCCCACTGATCGAGGTCAGAGTTCAGAATAATTGTCCACGCCGTTTCAGTGGGAATAGCGTACAGGGCGTAAACGCCCGCTTTTACTGTTTTACCTTGAATCGTAGCGTCTTTGAGCAGTTTGATTTCCGTGGCTTCGTTGGCCCCAACCCGCCAAACCTTGCCGTAAGGCACCAGTTTGCCGAAAACTTCCCGACCATTTTTAGCCGGACGGCTGTAGATCACTCTGGCATAGCCGGTATCACCAACTTTAGCCGGAGCAAATTTGCGATCGTGGGCAAAATCGTCGGGATAATACGCCATGTCCATCGGGCTTTTATCCAGGCCCCGCATTTTCTGGGCTTCTGCCGCGAACGTAACACCTACAAACAGGCAGACAAGTAAACCAATTGATTTCATGGTTTCGAATAAGGTTGAACGGTAAGGTAAGCTACTGATATACAGGCTGACGGCTAGGCCAGAAATATCATAACAACCAATAACAATTGGCTTAGAACGGGGTTTCCTGGCTCGGATCGGCATTGCCGAAGTTGGACAGGTTGTTCGCTTTGCTCTTGAAGACACTACCGGCCGATGGCTCGGGCAATGGTCCAGAACTCCGGTCGAAGCTGCTCAGGCCGTTTGTCTCCGGACTAAAGCCCTGCGTAGCTACCGGTTCGAAGTACGAATCCAGATCGCAGAATTTTGTGTATTTGCCGACGAAACGAAGCTGCACGGTATCCAACGAACCAGACCGGTTTTTAGCGATGATTACCTCACCAATCCCTACGGTTGAGTTGCCGTTTTCGTCCTGCGTAATGTTGTAATATTCGGGACGGTAAAGGAAGCACACCATGTCGGCGTCCTGCTCGATAGATCCCGATTCCCGAAGGTCAGATAGCTGTGGTTTTTTGTCGCCCCCCCGCGTTTCAACGGCCCGGCTCAACTGCGACAGGGCAATGACCGGTACGTTCAACTCCTTCGCGAGGTTTTTCAAGGCTCGCGAAATCGACGCAATTTCCTGTTCGCGGTTCCCACCACCCTTGTTTGACGAATCCCCCGACATCAGCTGGAGGTAATCGATGACGACCATCTGGATATCGTGCTGCGCCTTCAGACGGCGGCACTTGGCCCGCAGTTCCAGAATGGATAGGGCAGGGGTGTCGTCGATGAAAATAGGCGCTTCAGTCAGGCGCTGGATCTTGTGGTGCAACTGGGTCCACTCGTGGGGAGCCAGCGTTCCTTTCCGGATCTTCTCCGAATCAATCTCCGCTTCCGCCGAAATAAGACGGTTGACGAGCTGCACCGACGACATCTCCAGCGAGAAAATAGCTACGGGTTTGCCGTGGTCAACAGCCGCATTTCGCAACGCTGACACAACAAATGCCGTGTTGTGCGTCACGGTCATATCCTCAAGGAGAAACAGCCGATTGCCGTCGATAGAGAAGCCGTAGTAATCGTCAACTTTATCGTATTCGACCTGGATACCCGTCACACGCCAGTCGGCCCGGCGTGGATTCGCCCGAGCCCGAAGTGGACGAGCTTTCTTTCGCTCAATCCTGACTGGAATAGAATCCAGGTTACCGAAGATACGTAACCGATATACCGTGCAGGTGTATCCTATTGACGCGATGGAAGCTTGTTTTTCTTTAAGCGAACACCGGAAGCCCAGCGTATCGCAAAGGTATTTTAGCTGTTCTGCCAGAGCTTTGTTCTTCTGCGTGATTTCGTAGCAGTTGAACGCTGCCTGATAATGGCCGTCGCTGTCAACAAGGCCCGCCAGCAGTTTAAGCCGGTTCTCAGTCGAGTTAATCAGGTACTTCTTGGGAATGTGCTTGTTCTCAATGACAGCGAGATTGCGAAGCTGGGACTGTACACTACTGGTAGAGCGACCACCCCGCTGGCCAGCTGTGATGGCGTAGTTCGGTGCTTTGCCAGCCTGCTGGTACGTCATTAACTGGCTGTCCAGTTCTGTGGCGTACTCCTGCAGGTAGTCAATAACTTCGGCGTCTGTATTCGTCAGGCGGGAGCTGTAGGAGTGCCCGTCGCCAAGCCATAGGCCGACAAAGTACGGATCGAGCGGAAGCTCCTGTGATGGGAATTCAACCGCGACTTTATAGCCCTTGTAATTGGTCTTGAACTTATTGGATTTCGTTAGGTAATCACGAACCGTAATGTTCATTACGTCTCCTTTGTGGTGACCGCCTTCCGTCCGTGACCGTTTGAGCGATAGGATATGGCTCTCGTTAACTCGATAATCCATCCCCTTATTCTGCCGAATCCAGTACATGCGTTCCTGCCCGCGGGCAATCGACAGTACTCGGCGAGGAGTTGAATCATCACCCATCAGCAAATCGCCTTCCTGTACATCTTCAACCTTACGTAGTGAACCGTCAAACATAACGACCTTGGTTCCCTTGCCCAGACATTTGCCCATGGCAGGACGTGCCGCCAGAATGATTAATTCCGTGGGCTGCCAGCCGGACGTAACGCGGTCGAGGTTGGTGAAGCCGGATGGAACGCCGGTGAGACCTTCCTGGTTTTTCTTGGTCTCCAGTTCGTTCAGCGCCATCCGGACGATGGTGCTCATGTCGGCGTAATTCTTCTTGATATTCGATTCCGAAATCTTGAAGAGCGATTGCTCCGTGCGGTCGAGGAGCTCGAATACGTCGGTGGTGTCCTCATAGGCATCCCGCAGGATGGTTGACGACATGGCGATGAGCGCCCGTTTCAGCGCCTGCTCCGATACAATCCGGGCGTGGTACTCAATGTTGGCCGCCGAGTTAACCCGGAAGGTCAGTTCTGATACGTAGCCACCCCCGCCAACGAGTTCGATCTCGCCGGTTTTGCGGAGCTGCTGCGTAACGGTAAGCAGATCAATGGGGTCGGAGTTGCCGAACAGCGTCAGGATTGCGTTATAAATCCGCTGATGCGCTTCTTTATAGAACGTCTCCGGCTTGAGAATGTCGACGACCGACGAAAGGGCATCTTTCTCAATCATCAGCGCGCCCAAAACCGCTTCTTCGAGGTCCAGTGCCTGAGGGGGCAGTTTGCCAAGTCCCGTGTCAAGCCAGTGATTACCAGCCTGCTGACGGCCTCCAGCATAAGCTGAGGGTTTACGAAGGTGTGCGTTGGGGCGTGCGTTGTTCTCCATTTGTCTACTGCAAGTTTACGCAATATTGGCCCCTCAAGGCAAGCACCTTCGGCCCGGAAGAAAGGCTAAAAAAATGCGAAACGACGTAACATTCTGGTAATGTAAAGATTACGAAAGTGCCCGAAAGAAAATAGTCGGAATAACTTTTTTTAGCCATTATCCGAATGTATTTTGGGGATTGTTCTAAAGGGGGTGTAGCGCTGCTTCACGAAAGTCTTTGTTTAGAAGCGCCTTTCCGTAGTACTACGGAAAGGCGCTTCCATAAAGGAAAGGTTACACAGGTCCAGGTTTTTCAACGGGGTACTGTTTTGCCGGGCCTTAAACAAATGCTTCTTGATACGACAAGAACGGCGGCATTGGGTGGCCGGATCGAGGTACGTTCACGCCCGGCTAGGGCTGGTATTGAGCTTATGGACAAGCTTAACGAACGAGAAGAAAGGTAAATAGTCAGCACTGTTCATTCCCCGTGATTTTCTTTACGTGTTACCTATCAAACTGGCCGATAGCTTCAAATTTTTTGAGGGTTATTTTTCTAAATCCGATGACAATTCGTCTGGTGAGTAGTATTACTATTCAGTCAGAACGTAGACTAATTAAAACGGTCTTAAAAATAATCGTCAGATTGATATAAAGGTAACGTAATGTGCTGACTAACAGGTTGTAATTCATAAAGCGCCTTGATTGTAAACTTTACTAAACTGGATAGGTTATATCTTCCTGAGGAGGTTGACTCCCGAGTTCAGAAAATACGTAAGTAGCCTTACGTTCGGGTTAGCAGAGAAAGCATATCCTGTCTCCAAATACGAAATGTTGATGAACCAAAAGCCGAGATTCAACAGTTTAGCTATGGTACACACAGTTGACTACATCTGCCTGTGTACACGACATTCGCTGCGTCATGAAAAATAGTTGGTTCATCGCCATCCTCGGTCTTTACTTTTTGTCCGTTGCCAGCGCTTCTGCGCAAAAAAATTCTGATTCGCTGGCCAGGCAGGCTTATCTGTCTGATTGCGTGCAATACGCTCTGGAAAACCAGCCTCTGATTCGTCAGTCCCTTATCGATCAGCAGATTGCCGATCGTACCGTTAAGAGCAATCTGGCGGCCTGGTATCCACAGATCAACGGGGGATACAATCTCCTGCACTATCTGAAACTTCCGGTAACCCTGATTCCCGACGCCGTCACCGGCGAACGGCGGCCCGTCGCGCTGGGAGCTCAGAATACATCAACGGTATCTTTCTCGCTGAACCAAGCCATTTTTAACCGGGATGTATTACTGGCGAGCCGGACAGCTGACGTATACCGTACGCAGGCCAGCCAAGCTACCGTCAATAACAAGATCGATGTAGTCGTCAACGTTAGTAAAGCCTTTTACGACGTCATTCTGACGCAGCGCCAGATCGAGATCCTGAGCGAAGATATTGTTCGCTTGCAGCGTAGCCTGCAGGACGCTACGAATCAGTATCAAAGTGGGGTGGTCGACAAAACTGATGCCCAGCGGGCCAGAATTGCACTCAACAACACACAGGCGCAAAAGAAACAGTTTTCCGATCTGGTCGGGGCCAAGTTTCAGACGCTTAAGCAGCTGATGGGTTACCCGCCCACTTCTGTGCTGAACCTGACGTACGATACGTTGCAACTGGCCGCTGAAATTAACCTGGACACAACCCTGCTGGTTAATCCCAGAAGCCGGATCGAATACCAATTGCTGCAAACGCAGGGCCAGTTGCTGGAAGCTAACGTACGATACAACCGCTGGGCGTATTTGCCCACGGTGAACGCTACGGCCAATTACAATTTCCTCTACCAGAACAACATTTTTCCGCAGCTGTATAATCAGACGTTTCCAAACTCACTGATTGGACTCACTGTAGCACTGCCCATCTTTCAGGGCGGGCGACGAGTCCAGCAGACAAAAATTGCCGAATTGCAGGTGCAGCGTCTGAACTGGGATCTGGCAGCGCTGACCAGTAGTATCGATGCCGAATACGCAACGGCGCTGGCTACCTACAAAGGCAGTCTGGCAACCTATCAGGCCCTGCGTGAAAACCTGGCGCTGGCCGAAGATGTGTACCGTATCGTCAACTTACAGTACCGGTCTGGCGTAAAAACATACTTGGACGTAACCGTAGCGGAGGCCGATCTGCGCACCGCCCGGCTTAACGTATTTAACGCGCTGTATCAGGTACTGATCAGCAAACTGGACGTACAGCGGGCGCTTGGTCTTATTCAGGTATAATTAATTCTTCGGGTACGAATCAGGCGACCCGCAACCGCAGACATGCAATCCTATCAGTTATTACCACTCAGCTCCATGAGAAGCGCTTTATTCAAGTCCCCGTCCATACTTGTGATGGTTGGGTTGCTGACGGCCTGTGGCGGCAAAAAAGACGACCAGAAACAGGCTGCTCCCCCGCCTACTGCCGTTTCTGTTGCCAAAGCCACCAAACAGACGGCAACGTATTACGACAATTACCCCGCCACGGTAACGGCTCTGCGCGAGGTAGAAATTCAGCCGCAGGTATCGGGAAATATTACCGGTATCTTTTTTGACGATGGGCAGCGGGTCAGACGGGGGCAAAAACTGTATTCCATCGATCCGCAGCAGTACCGTGCCAGCTACGACCAGGCCGTTGCGAACCTGAACGTACAGAAAGCCAACCTGGCCCGGGCGCAGAAGGACGCCGACCGGTACACAACGCTGGCCCAGCAGGATGCTATTGCCCGGCAGGTGCTGGATAACTCAACCGCCGAGCTGGAAGCCGCTAAACGGCAGGTCGACGCAGCCCAGGCCGGCATCCGGCAGGTGGGAACGAACCTGAAATACACCACGATCTTTGCACCAATGGACGGCACAATCGGCATATCGCAGGTACGTCTGGGAGCCGCCGTTGGACCGGGTGGAGCGGTACCACTGAACGTTGTCTCGCAGGACGATCCAATTTCAGTAGACATCCAGGTTGACGAATCTGACATCAGCCGGTTCTTGATGTTGCAGAGTCAGAAGAATAATTCCCGCGATTCCACATTTGTATTTGAACTGCCGGGTGGCGAACGGTATAAGTACCCTGGCAAGATTCAGATTGTTGACCGCGCCGTTGACCCTCAGACGGGTACGATCCGGGTGCGGGTATCTTTCCCCAATCCTGAACATCGTCTTCGGGTAGGGCTGAACGGCAACCTCCGCATTCGTAACAGTACCAACCAGCCCCAGTTGCTGATTCCCTACCAGGCGGTAACCGAGCAGATGAGCGAATACTTCGTATACGTCGTAGGTGACAGCAGCAAAGTGACACAGAAGAAAGTCACGCTGGGCTCGCGCATTAACGAGAAGGTAATCGTGAAAGATGGCCTCAAAGAAGGCGAAGTTGTGGTAACCGAAGGAACCCAGAAAGTACGCGAAGGCGCGAAGGTAAAAGTATCCAATGAGCGAAAGAGCGAATAAGCGAAAGAGCGAATTCTGCTGTGCTAGTCACCCTGTCGCTCTTTCATTCTTTCGCTCTTTCGTTCTTTCACTCTTTGATTCATGTTCGCAGAAATATTTATAAACCGGCCGGTAACGGCCATTGTGTCCTCCATCGTCATTCTGGCGCTGGGGATTCTGGCGCTGCTGACGCTGCCCGTTAGCCAGTACCCCGATATTACCCCCCCGGTGGTGCAGGTGACGGGTACCTACACCGGGGCTGATGCCCAGACCGTAGAGCAGACGGTGGTAACGCCTATCGAGACGCAGGTGAACGGTACGCCCGGCATGAGCTACCTGCAAACCAACGCCACCAACGACGGCCGGATGAGCATGAACGTTACGTTCGACGTTGGAACCGACGTGAACATTGCCGCCCTGGACGTGCAGAACCGGGTGGGTATTGCCCAGCCGCAGCTACCCGAAGAAGTTACCCGACTGGGGCTGATTACCCGGAAGCGGAACCCATCGCTGTTTATGCTGGTGGCGATTTTCTCCCCGAATGGCACCCACAACGTATCGTTCATGGACAACTACGCCAACATCTACATCAAGGATGCGTTGTTGCGCGTAAAAGGGGTAGGGGATATTTTCAGCCGGGCCGATGATTTCAGTATGCGGATCTGGCTGAAGCCCGACAAGCTGGCCCAACTGGGTATGACCGTGGAAGAAGTAACGGCGGCCCTGCAGGAGCAAAACCTCCAGATTGCCGGTGGTTCCATTGGCGCCCCCCCCCAGCCGAATACGCAGGCCTTTGAATACACGGTCTTTACCAACAGCCGGCTCAGCAAAGAAAAAGACTTCGAAAACATCATCGTGCGGGGCGATCCGGCGCGGGGATCACTGGTGTATCTGCGGGACGTGGCGCGGGTGCAGCTGGGTAAGTTCTCTTACGTTAGTAACTCCTTTGTTGATGGGAAACGGGCGTCGTACCTGCTGGTGTATCAGCTGCCGGGCTCCAACGCCCTGGATACGGCCGAAGGGATTTACAGCGCCATGGATGAGCTGAAAAAGACGTTCCCGAAAGACATTGAATACGTTGTGCCGTTCGAATCGGTATCGGTTATTCAGGTGTCGATTTCGGAGGTGATCCACACCCTGGTCGAAGCGCTGGTGCTGGTAATCCTGGTGGTGTTCCTGTTCCTGCAAAGCTGGCGGGCGACACTGATTACACTGCTGGCCATTCCGGTATCGATTATCGGGACGTTTGCCCTGTTCATACCCCTCGGGTTTACCGTCAATACCCTCACGCTGTTTGCGTTCGTACTGGCCATCGGGATTGTGGTGGATGATGCCATTGTGGTGGTGGAGGCCGTTCAGGTAAATATCGACAAGGGCATGTCGCCGAAGGATGCGACCCGCGAAGCCATGCGGGAAATTTCCGCACCGGTTATCGCCATTGCCCTGATTCTGGCGGCCGTGTTCGTGCCAGTTGGATTCATCCCCGGTATTGTCGGGCGATTGTACCAGCAGTTTGCCATTACCATTGCCGTATCGGTACTGATCTCCGCCTTCGTGGCGTTGTCGCTGACACCGGCGCTGTGCGTCCTGCTATTACGGGAACAGCACATCGACGAAAACGCGAAAGGGCTGGATAAATTCTTTTACAAATTCAACCAGTGGTTCGAGAAGGTAACGAACTCGTATTCAAATGCTGTCCAGCGGTTGATCAAGGCAACGCCCCTCGTTATCGTGGGTCTGATTGTTGTCTACATCGGCACAGGGCTGCTGTTTAAGTACAAACCATCGGGCTTTATTCCGACCGAGGACGAAGGACGACTGATCGTTACGTTCGAAATTCCGGAAGCCTCATCGACGCAGCGAAGTCTGGCGGTTATCAACAAAATGATGGGCATCCTGAAGGAGCAGCCGTACGTGAACCACTTCTCCGCGCTGGGTGGTCTGAACGCGCTGACGTTTGCGTCGAAATCGAACAGCGGTACGGTCTTCATTCAGCTCAAGCCCTGGGACGAACGGAAAGACAGGGGTATGCAGGCCGACTCGCTGGTGGGCAAACTCCAGAAAGCGTTTGCTGGTTTGAACGATGCCCGGATTCAGGTCGTACAGCCGCCCGCTATTCCTGGTTTGGGTCAATCATCGGGTTTCACCTTTGAGATTCAGCAGCGGCAAACGAACGACGATGTACAGGCATTCGATAATGTCGTACAGAACTTCCTGGCTGAAGCCAACAAACGGCCTGAGATCGGCCGGGCATATTCCTACTTCACAGCCAAAACACCCGCTTATCGGGTAGAGGTCGACCGGGAAAAAGCCAAGAAACTGGGCGTATCGGTTAGTACCGTTTACCGAACGATGCAGACATACCTGGGTAGCCAATATGTCAACGATTTCATCATCTATGGCCGTAAATTCCGGGTCGTTGCCCAGGCTGATACATCGTACCGAATGGATGTGAAGAACCTGGATAAGTACTACGTGCGTAATTCGGGCGGTCAGTTGATCCCGATCAGTACGTTGATAAAAACCAGCGTTATCGAAAACGCTCCGTTAATTTCGCACTTCAACCTGTTCCGATCGGTGGAATTGAACGGGTCGGCCAAGGAAGGATTCAGTAGCAGCCAGGCAAACGAAGCGTTGCAGGACGTAGCGAACAAAGTGCTGCCTCAGGGATACTCCTACGAGTTTGCGGGGCTAAGCCGCGAGGAGATCAACGCCGGTAGCAGCTCGGTGTACATCTTTATGCTGTCAATTGGCTTTGTCTTCCTGTTCCTGGCGGCTCTGTACGAAAGCTGGTCGGTACCGTTCTCGGTACTCCTGTCGGTGCCAATCGGTGCCTTGGGCGCTATCCTGGCGCTGACGCTATTCCCGTACCTGACCAATAACATCTACGCGCAGATCGGTCTGATTACGCTGATTGGTCTGGCGGCCAAGAACGCTATTCTGATTGTGGAATTCGCGAAGGAACGCGTCGACAAAGGAGAAGACCTGCTGGAGTCGACCATCGAAGCCGTCCGGCTCCGTCTTCGTCCGATCCTGATGACCTCACTGGCGTTTATTCTCGGTGTGTTCCCGCTGGCCATTGCCAGTGGTGCCGGGGCGGTCTCCCGGGTAACCATTGGCCGTACCGTACTGGGCGGGATGCTGGCCGCTTCGTCGCTGGCTATTTTCGTCGTGCCGGTACTCTACGTGGGCATTACCCGACTGGCTTACGGCAAGAAAGGACTGGAGGAACTGAAAGCGAACGCTAAGAAAAACGAGGAAGATAAGAAATCCGGTGAAGCTGGCGCGCAGCCACAGCACAGCTAATAGGTTTACCAAAGAATTGGTTAGGAGGGCCCGTCTGGACGTTATATCCAGACGGGCCTTTTACTTGGTAGCAGGCTTGGGCAATAAGGGTAATAGGCTGTTTTTCAGTAGGATTGTGGCGATATATTTATGAACCTTCATCAACGATCAGACGTTATAATAAGACATCCCTGACTCTACAAATGCCTGATTTTAACCCTGCTTATATTCTGTATACGGCCGACGCCATGAACGACCGGGGTGAAGCAGTACTGGCTAATTTTCCGCAGGCCGAAACCCTGGAAATCAAGCAGCACAACCGCCTGCCTGACCTGGGTTTGAATCATTTCAAGGTCAAGTCCGACGTACTGGTGCTGGGGAAACTGAAATCGCAGGTGATCAAGTGGAGTGGTCGCAGTTCCGATTTTATTGCGCCCAGCTTGGCCAATGGATGCTTTGGCGGTTGCGCTTACTGTTACGTTGATCGCCACAAACAGGTGAACCCCATTACGCTGTTTACAAACGTCGACGAGATTATGGCGACGCTGGATACGCACGTCATGAGCCAGCCGTGGCCCAAAGCCGGTAACCAGACCGACTCGCAGTTCTATACGTACGACATCGGCTGTAACTCCGACATCTCGGTCGATTACAGCCTTTCGGAAGGGATTCAGCAGACATTTTCTTTTTTTCGGGATCATCCCCGCGCCAAAGCTACATTCGCAACGAAGTTTGTCAACCCGGACATGCTGGCTTTCGACCCGCAACGGAAAGTACGTATCCGATTTAGTCTGCTGCCCGCCTACGTGAGCAAACTGGTCGACGTGCGGACCGACTCGGTGGAAAAACGGATTGCGGCTATCAACGACTTCTACGACGCAGGCTACGAAGTGCACGTCAATTTTTCGCCCGTGATCGTGTACAGCAGCCCCGATGGTGACCGTAAACAGTGGCGTAACGATTACCGGGAGTTGTTTCGCCAGTTGGATGCCACGCTACGTCCGGAGGTAAAGGCACAGATGAAATGTGAAGTAATTTTCCTGACGCATAACCAGGGCCAGCACCAGGCTAATCTGGCGATTAACCCCAAGGCTGAGGAACTGCTCTGGGTACCCGAAATTCAGGAAAATAAGGTCAGTCAGTATGGCGGCTGGAACATTCGGTACGATCACCAGCTCAAGGCCAAAATGATTGCCGTTTTTGAGCAACTGGTTCGGGAAGAAATTCCCTGGTGCGGCATCCGGTACATCTTTTAGTTTCCTGATTAAAAGCGCCGTTTGTTGAGGCTTGCGTCAACGCTGTAGGCTCCCGGTCCGAGGAGTAGGATAGCGATGAAAATCAGTATGAACAGCCCATTCTTTTCACCATCTCCGAAAAGGGCTCCACCGTGGGCGAGAAATAGCGCCGTCAGCATTGTTATAATCAGGGGGACAGTGGCCAGGCGGGTAAACAAGCCAAACAGCAGAAGCAACGAACAGCCTAATTCGGCCGACATGGCCAGGATCAACGAGACTTTCGGCCCCAGTCCCAGAAAGCTGACAAATTGAGACTGCATGCTCTCAAACTTAGTAAGTTTCTGATAGCCATGCGGAATCATCAATATAGCGGCACCAAGGCGCAGCACTAACAAGGCTGCATTTACAGCGCTGGCAGTATAGCGGGTTGATACGAATTGACTCATAATGAAGAGAATATAATAAAGGATTGGTAAACAAAAACGGTCACTTCGTTGAGAAGTGACCGTTTGGGTAATACGTTAATTAGTTGCTGTGCCCGCCTTTGCTACCTCCCGTTGAACTACCAGCACTGCTGGAGCCTTTCGAGTGTTTGCTGCTTTTGTGCGAGGTCGAACTGCCGCCCGATCCGGTGCTACCGTGCTGGGTTCCGTTGCCGTCCGTTCCGGCTTTCTGATCTTTGTATTCTTCTTCTACTTTCTCCAGGGTTTTGTCTGCCATGACGTTGAGTGTTTATCGTAATCGTTGTTGATTAGTCGATAAAATAACTCAATTAAGTAGGCCGGTGTTTACAAAAACAGGGCTTTTGGTAGAAACCAGGCCGCGGTTTGATGAAGTGCCATAAAAATCCGCGGCCTGGTTTCTACCAAAAGCCCTGAAAACTAAGAGTTAGGCGGCAGCCTTTTATTAACTCCTCGTCAGACTTCTTCCAGCGGCCCGATATGGACAGGGCTCAGCTGTTCCATTTCGTCGGGCTGATAGAGCCGGGATCGGATCAGAAACCGGACACCCAGCGGAATTTCAAGCGAGAAGCTGGCTCCCCGGCCCGGCGTTACGTCGACGGTAAGATGCGTGTGCTGCCAGTACTCAAACTGATCGCCCGACATCCAGAAGTCGCAGCCGTGAATCTTACCCAGCCAGACATCCGACGAGCCAATGATAAAATCTCCCATGGCATAACACATGGGCGACGACCCATCGCAGCAGCCGCCACTCTGGTGAAACATCAGCGGGCCGTGCTGAGCCCGGAGCTGATCAATAACGTCGGCCGCAGCCGGCGTGAGGTCGATGCGCGTGTTCAATTGTGAATGAGCGATTGAGTGAATGAGTGAATAAGCTGGCGCGAACAAAGCCGGTGTCAGCCTATTCGCTCAATCACTCATTCGCTCATTCACAAGTGATTAAAAGAATCCTAATTTGCTTTTGCTGTAGGAGATCAGCAGGTTTTTGGTCTGCCGGTAATGGTTCAGCATCATGTGGTGGTTCTCCCGACCAAAGCCTGATTTCTTGTAGCCACCGAACGGGGCGTGAGCCGGATACTGGTGGTAGCAGTTCACCCACACGCGACCTGCTTCGATCTGACGGGGAATCTGGTAAAGCTCGTGCGCGTCCCGCGACCAGAACCCCGCGCCCAGTCCATACAACGTATCGTTAGCCAGCGAGAGAGCTTCATCGGCGTCTTGGAACGTCGTAACCGAAACGACCGGCCCGAAGATTTCTTCCTGGAAAACGCGCATCTTGTTGTTACCCTTCAGGATGGTAGGCTTGATGTAGTAGCCCGAATCCAGGCTGTCGCCAACCAGCCCCGCCGGACCACCGCCCGTCAGCACTTCGGCACCTTCCTGCTTGCCAATATCGATGTACGACAGGATTTTTTCGTACTGGTCGTTACTAGCCTGCGCGCCCATCATCGTATCGGGGTCCAGCGGGTGGCCCAGCTTAATGGCTTCGGTACGTTGAATTACCCGCTCGATGAAGCGGTCGTACACGCGCTCATGAATCAGCAAGCGCGATGGGCACGTACAGACCTCACCCTGGTTGAGGGCAAACATAACGGCACCTTCCACGCATTTATCGAAGAACTCATCGTCGGCGTCGGCAATCGACTCCATGAAAATGTTCGGCGACTTACCACCCAGCTCCATCGTGACCGGAATCAGGTTTTCCGACGCGTACTGCATGATCAGTCGACCCGTAGTCGTTTCGCCCGTAAAGGCCACTTTGGCCACCCGTTTCGACTGCGCCAGGGGTTTGCCAGCTTCAGGACCAAAGCCGTTGACAATGTTGACAACACCATCCGGAATCAGCCCTTCCAGGATTTCCATCAGCACCAGGATGGACGTTGGAGTCTGCTCGGCGGGTTTCATCACCACGCAGCAACCCGCAGCCAGAGCCGGTGCCAGCTTCCAGGTCGCCATCAGCAGCGGGAAGTTCCAGGGGATGATCTGGCCCACTACGCCGATAGGTTCCTTAATGATCATCGAAACCGTGTCTTTATCAAGTTCGGCTACGGAACCTTCTTCGGCTCGGATTACCCCAGCGAAATAGCGGAAATGGTCGACACAGAGCGGTAAATCGGCCGCCAGGGTTTCGCGGACCGCTTTGCCGTTGTCGACGGTTTCAACGCGGGCCAGAAACTCCAGGTTCTGCTCGATACGGTCGGCAATTTTAAGCAGGATGTTGCTACGTTCGGTCGCTGAGGTTTTGGACCAGGTTTTAAACGCTTTATGGGCTGCATCGAGGGCTAGTTCAATATCGGCCGCTTTCGATCGGGGGACCCGGGAGACAACAGAATTATCGACTGGCGAGTAGTTCGTAAAATAATCACCGTCAATGGGGGCAACCCATTTACCGCCAATGTAATTTTCATACTGGGATTTGAATTCAGGCCGGGGCAGGATTTTGCTGGGCGCTTCTAGGGTTTGCATTTTGGAAAGAGGTTTTAGAATGGTTGATTGATTTTTTTACAAATTTTGCTGTAATTGTTCAAGTGTTGTTGCGTCAGAGTCTCATAAACTTGCGTAAATGTCTCATATTGAAGCAGCCATGAAAAAGAAGACCGAAGGAGGAGGACAAGCTGTTAGCGCCTGGGGAAATGAGATTTCAACCCTGGTGGAGAACAAACTGACGCTTCACCATGATGCGGCAGAACTGCACATGTACGAGACGTTCCAGATGGCAGACCTGGTGAAGTTGCGGTTTAACGCACCCGTAATGACGACCATGCTGACGGGACGCAAAGTGATGCACCTGCCCGATATGGATCCGTTTAATTACCGCCCCGGCGAGTCCCTCCTGATGCCGTCGGATCGGTTGATGCAGATCGATTTTCCGGATGCTACGACCGATGAACCAACCCGCTGTCTGGCGCTTACAATATCGGATGAATTGATTCGGGAGACCGTAGCGGAACTGAATGAGCAGGTGCCACGCGTTGAATCGTCGGACGAATGGCTATTAAACACGGATAATTACCTGATGCAGAATGATCCGGAAATCAGCTCCCTGATCGATAAGCTGATCCGGCTCTTTCGGGAGAACAATCCCTTCAAGCGATTCTTCATCAAAAATACCCTGCGGGAGCTGATCATCCGGCTGTCGCAGACGCAGATACGTACGGGACTTCTGGGCAATACGGGTAAACACCTGACAACAAACCGGCTGGCGTACGTGATCGCATTTATTCGCGAAAACCTAAACCGGGCTTTGTCGACCGAGGAACTGTGCGACAAGGCGTGTTTGTCCAAATCCCATTTTTTCCGCCTGTTCAAAAGCGAGATTGGCGTATCGCCAGCGCAATTCATTCTGACCGAACGTATTCAACGGGCCAAAATCATCCTAAGCGATCCGGCCAAAAGCGTAACCGACGCCTGTTATGAATCGGGCTTCAATAGCATCACGCACTTTAGCAGTGCCTTCCGGTCAATAGAGCACGTTGGCCCCCGCCAGTTCAAACAACAACTTTTTCGGGCAAACTGATTGTATACCATATCAGGAGGAGCAGATCAAGTTTAATTTACCTGAATTGCTGATGCAAAATGGACGCCTTTGTTAACCGGACGACAAGGACCTTCGACCACAAAATCCGGCAATCCTGTCAATAAAATAAACTTGTCATACATCCCGTCAGGACTGCGCCCGATTGCGTATATTTGGTTAGTTATGACAATGAAATCGGGTTCAAAAGCTGCCTTAACAGCACCTACGCTTGACTTCCTTCGGGATCTAGTTGACAACAACCACCGCGAGTGGTTTCACGCCAATCGAAGCCGCTACGATGCGGCTAAGGCAGAATTATGCGGAGTGGTAGAACGCGTTTTGGCGGGTGTCAGTACGTTCGAACCGGTCCACAATACCGCCGTAAAAGATTGTATTTTCCGCATCAACCGGGACATTCGTTTTTCGAAAGATAAAGCACCCTACAAACCCAATCTGGCATTTGCCATTGGTCCCGGTGGCCGTCACTCGGGCCGCATCGATTATTTTGTTCAGATTCAGCCCGGTAATAAATCGTTTCTGGGGGCGGGGATGTGGCAGCCCACGCCGGCCCAGCTAGCCAAGTTTCGGCAGGAGGTTGATTACAACGTGGCTGAGCTCAAAGAAATCATCGAAGCGGAAGACTTTCGTGCGTATTTTCCGGAAGCAGCCGGTGAAACGATGAAAACGACGCCGAAAGGCTATTCTGCCGATCATCCGGAAATTGAGCTGTTACGTCGGAAAGAACTATTTTTCATGCATCGGTACACCGATAAAGAAGTTCTGAAGCCCAATTTTGCCGATGAAATTGTGCGGGGCTGCCAGATTATTAAGCCGTATTGCGACCTGTTAAACTATCTGTTCTTCGATGAGCAGGACGAACCTGTTACGCTCTAATCTTTCTGTTCTTATGAAATATTGCTTTAGCTTTCTACTCCTGATGGGACTAACGGTTTCGCTGGCGCAGGCGCAAACCGCCGAAAAGTCCGCGCCGGGTTACACCTACAAGGTTGATGGTGGGTCGGCCGGGAAGACGGTATACGTTTGTGGACAGCGTCCATTTGATGCCGATGGCAATGTCGTCGGTGAAGGTAATCTGCTGGCGCAGACGGAACAGGCGTTTACGAACATCAAAACGGCGCTAGCACAGGTAGGCATGACTCTGGAAGACGTAAAACAAGTAACCTACCACCTCCGGGGTGTCACGGGGCAGGTGAGTACACAGGACGCGCAGCAGGTAAACAGTGTAGGCGGCAAGTACCTAACCCAGAATAGCCCACGTCTGACAACACTCAAGAACATTCCGAAGATTGTGCAGGACAATGTTCTGGTCGAGGTCGAAGTGATAGCAATTAAATGAAAAATCCCCGCCGAGATCCGGCGGGGATTTTTTATGTCTCTCAAAAGGCAAACCCACTTATGCCACTTCCAGCATCGAAATTGCTTTGGCTTCCAGTTGGGTTTCGCCCATCAGGTAACAATCGGCTGCGCGCGCGGCTTCCCGGCCTTCGGAGATAGCCCACACTACCAGCGACTGACCACGACGCATATCACCAGCGGCAAATACGCGTGGGTTACTGGTCGTCTGATAATCTTTCGTTTTTACGTTCCCGCGCTCGTCGTATTCCAGACCGAGATCGTCCAGCAGTCCGTTGTGCTGCGGATGCAGGAAGCCAGCTGCCAGCAGCGCCAGGTCGCAGGGCACGTCGCGTTCTGAGCCTGGAATCTCAACCATCTGCATCCGGCCGTTTTCGGTTTTCCAGTCCAGGTTCACCAGCCGCAGGGCTTTCAGGTTTCCGTTCTCGTCGCCAATGAAGGCTTTGGTATTGATGGACCACTCCCGTTCGCAGCCTTCCTCGTGTGAAGTGCTGGTCCGGAGCATCATGGGCCAGTTTGGCCAGGGGGTATTTGACGCCCGTTCGGTTGGTGGCATTGGCATCAGCTCGATCTGGGTGACGCTAGCCGCACCATGCCGGTTCGACGTACCCACACAGTCGGAACCCGTGTCACCACCGCCGATGACAAAAACGTGCTTGTCCGTTGCGAGCAGTTCGCCATCAGCATAAGGAACTCCCTGGTGGTCAACTTCAACGGGACGGCTGGCGTTCCGCTTGTTCTGCTGACTCAGAAACTCCATAGCTGGATAGATACCTTTCAGATCACGACCTGGAATCGGTAGGTCGCGGGGAACGGTTGACCCACCCGTCAGCATAACGAGATCAAACTGTTCGAGCAGGTGTTTCGCTTTAAGGTCAACACCAACGTTAACGCCTGTCTTGAACGTAATACCTTCGGCTTCCATCACGGCAAGACGACGGTCGATGGTCCATTTTTCCAGTTTAAAATCGGGGATACCGTAGCGAAGTAAGCCGCCAATCTGATCGGCCCGCTCAAACACCGTTACGCTGTGACCGGCTTTGTTTAACTGCGATGCAGCCGCGAGTCCGGCTGGTCCTGATCCTACGACCGCAACGCGTTTACCCGTACGGGTTTTAGGCGCTTTAGGAACCACGTAGCCTTTCTCAAAAGCGGCTTCAATGATTGATTTTTCGATGAACTCAATAGCCACTGGTGGTTTATTAATACCCAGTACGCAGGACGCTTCGCAGGGAGCCGGACAGATTCGACCCGTAAACTCCGGGAAGTTATTCGTCGAACTCAGAATCTCGTACGCGTACGCCCAGTTCTGTTCGTAGACCGCGTCGTTGAACTCCGGAATGATATTCCCCAGTGGGCAGCCGCTGTGGCAGAACGGTGTACCGCAGTCCATGCAACGAGAAGCCTGCCGCTGCGAGTCCTGTTCCGAGAACGGCATTTCAATTTCTTTGTAATCATGAATCCGCTCCTGCGGATCGCGCTTTTTGGGTAGCTCGCGCGTGAATTCTAAAAATCCGGTAGGTTTTCCCATTGTAAGCTAATCAGGCTGCTTCCAGCGTTCTTTTACTCAGTACATCATGTGCCGTCAATAACTCTAGATCATCTTCGGCAACGGTGAAAACGGCAATTGTTTGTCCTATGGCATTGAAAGCTTCAACGATATAAGCGTTGGGTAGGTCACGGCGAGCCTCCAGAAATTCAACTGTTGTAACGATATCTCCTTTCTGTAAGCCCTTGTCGAGTACATCTATTCGTAACGCAACATCTTTATACAAGGGCAGTTTCATAGTTCACGCTCGTTTTTGTGGTAACAACGTAATGAATTTAGTGATTTCTTCGTCGATATCACGCTTCCATATAGTCTTCACCATGATAGGTCGGCCAACTGGCCCAATCAACTCTCCTATAATGCTGAATGACGGACCGTATCGATCTTCTTCCTCAAAGATAGCTTCCTCACTTGCTGCCAACTGGAGAAGATCTTGTTCCAGCAAACGCCAGTTATCCACTGTGTATCCTGCCCGATTCAGATAAGCTGACTTATCCGATCGAGGCAGAGGTACAAGTAAATAATGGGTTATTTTTCGAGAGTCAATACGTATGGGTGGTTCCAGTTTCACCAATTACCCCTGCGTTACGTCGACGGTGATGTCCTGATAGACGATGTTCTTGTCGCGGATCTGGTCGGCCAGGGAAATGCCGCGACCCGCCAGCGCCTGCTTGAAATCGGCCGGCATGACCTTCACGAATTTGCCAAGCTGCTCCTGCCAGTTCTGGATCAGGGCCAACGCCACGTTACTGGTCGTGTACTGGAAATGTTTTTCGACGTATTCCCGGACGATACTCTGGTCTTCGTCGGTCAGCGTTTCCAGCGTCACCATTTCAGTATTGACTTTCGAGGCAAACGAACCGTCCTGATCGTACACGTAGGCAACGCCCCCCGACATACCAGCCGCGAAGTTACGGCCCGTAGCGCCCAGGATGATGGCGAGCCCCCCCGTCATGTATTCGAGGCCGTGATCACCGATCCCTTCGACAACGACTTTGGCACCGGAGTTCCGAACGCAGAACCGCTCGCCGGCCATACCGCGAATGAACGCTTCGCCCGACGTAGCGCCGTAGAACGATACGTTACCGACAATGCTGTTTTCTTCCGGCTTGAACGTCGCAACCCGGTCAGGGTATACGATTAGCTGCGATCCACACAGACCTTTGCCGAAGTAATCATTGGCGTCACCTTCGAGTTCGAGTTTGATACCGCTCGTGCTGAACGCCCCAAAGCTCTGACCGGCTGTTCCGCGCAGTTTGATATGAATCGTGCTATCGGGTAAACCCGGTCCGCCGTACCGTTTCGAAATTTCGTTTGACAGCATCGTGCCGATGCTGCGGTCGATATTCTGCACCCGGAATTCGGCATAAACCGACTCGGCTGAGTTCAGTGCGGGTTGCGCTACGTCGATCAGCTTGCGATCCAGTACGTCGTCCAAGTAGTGATTTTGTTCTTCCTGTTTGAACAGGGCTACATCCAGGTTGGTTGGCCCTTTGTAGAGCAGCGCATCCAGGTTGAGGTTCTTATGTTTCCAGTGCGTCAGGTTCGACCGGAGTTCGAGCATCTGTGCCTGGCCAACCATTTCGTTGATCGTGCGGAAACCCAGTTCGGCCATGATCTCACGGAGTTCCATGGCAATGAACGTGAACATATTCACGACATGCTCCGGCTTACCGGTGAACAGCGCCCGCAGCTCTTTATTCTGCGTGGCTACCCCAACCGGACAAGTATTCAGGTGACACTTCCGCATCATGATACAGCCCGCAGCTACCAGCGCGGCCGTGGCCACACCGAATTCTTCGGCACCTAGCAGGGCGGCAATCGCTAGGTCGCGACCGGTGCGCATCTGACCATCGGCCTGCACCGTTACGCGGCCCCGTAGTTTGTTACGGACCAGCGTCTGATGGGCTTCAGCAAGACCCAGCTCCCAGGGCAAACCCGCGTGGCGGATCGACGACAGAGGAGAAGCGCCCGTACCGCCATCGTGTCCCGAGATCAGGATATGGTCGGCGTGGGCTTTCGCTACCCCGGCTGCAATCGTACCCACACCAGCTTCCGATACCAGCTTCACGCTGATACGGGCATCGCGGTTGGCATTCTTCAGGTCGGAGATCAGCTGCGCTAAATCCTCGATCGAATAAATATCATGGTGGGGCGGGGGCGAAATCAGACCCACACCAGGGGTCGAGTGCCGTGTCCGACCAATCCAGTCGTCGACTTTAAAGCCCGGAAGCTGACCACCCTCGCCGGGCTTCGCGCCCTGCGCCATTTTAATCTGTAGCTCCTTCGCGTTGGTCAGGTAATAGCTCGTTACGCCGAAACGACCCGAGGCAACCTGTTTGATCGCCGAGTTCAGGCTGTCGCCGTTTTCTAGGGGTTTATACCGCAGTTCATCTTCGCCACCTTCGCCCGAGTTGCTTTTACCGCCGATGCGGTTCATGGCAATAGCCAGGGTGGTGTGTGCTTCCCACGAGATCGAACCGAAGGACATAGCGCCCGTCGCGAACCGTTTGAAGATACTCTCGATGGGCTCAACTTCGTCGATCGGAACGGGCGTTGCCGTTTTAAACTTCAACAGTCCACGTAACGTAATCGCTTTCTGATCCTGATTATTGATCAGCTGCGAATACTTTTTAAAGATGCCGTAATCGTTCCGCTGGGTAGCCTGTTGGAGCAGGTGGATGGTGTCGGGATTGAAAATGTGTTTTTCGCCCCTTTGCTTCCACTGGTAAATGCCGCCTACTTCCAGGCGAGGTGCTGCCGCCGGCGAATCCGGGAAGGCAACGCTGTGCCGGATCAGAATTTCCCGCGCGATTTCGTCCAGCCCCATACCGCCGATGCGTGATACCGTACCGGTAAAGTACCGGCTCACCACATCTTCGTTAAGACCTAGGCACTCGAAAATCATAGCGCCCTGGTATGACTGTAAGGTCGAGATCCCCATCTTCGAAAAGATCTTGAGTAACTCGCCGTTAACTGCTTTGATATAGTTCTTGTACAGCTTGTCGAGGTCGTAATCAACCTGCAGCAAGCCTTTTTCTTTCATGTTGGCGATCGTTTCGAACGCCATGTAGGGGTTTACTCCCGATGCGCCGTAACCGATCAGCGTTGCTACGTGGTGGGTTTCCCAAACGTCGCCCGCTTCTACCACGATACCAATTTTGCCGCGTAGTCCCTGCCGAATCAAATAGTGGTGAATGGCTGACGTAGCCAGCAGCGATGGGATCGGCGCGTGGTTCGAATCAATAGCCCGGTCAGACAGCACCAGAATCGAGTAACCGTCCTGGATGGCGTCTTCCGCGTACCGGCAGATGCGGGCCAGCGCGCGTTCCAGCGATTTACCGTCACCGTCGGCCGTGAAGAGACAGTTGATGGTCTTGGCCTGGAATTTTGGCTTATCAATAAACCGTAGCTTATCAAACTCTTGCGTCGTTAGCACAGGTTGCTCCAGCTCGACCTGACGGCAGTGTTCCGGCGACTCGCTGAGAAGGTTGTAGGTAGCCCCAACAAACGAAATCAGCGACATGATCGACCGCTCTCGAATCGAGTCGATTGGGGGGTTGGTTACCTGGGCGAACAACTGCTTGAAGTAATGACTCATGTGCTGAGCCTGTTCCGACAAAACCGCCAGCGGTACGTCGGTGCCCATCGAGCCAAGGGCCTCTTTCCCCGTCTCAACCATTGGCCCGATAATCATGCGCAGGTCCTCGGACGTAAAGCCGAATGCCTGCTGCATTCGTAGCAACTTAGCCGGTTCGTATTTGTGGTACGCCCGAACAGGCGCTTCCAGGTCCGAAATTCGAATTTTATTCTCGTCCAGCCACTGCTGGTACGGTTTCCGCGTGCTGATGCTGGCTTTGATCTCCTCGTCCGAAACGATTCGTCCCTGCTCCATATCGACCAGGAACATTTTACCCGGCTGCAGACGACCTTTCGATACTACTTTTGAAGGATCAATATCCAGTACGCCCACTTCGGAAGCCATAATGACAATGTCGTCATTCGTTACCCAGAAGCGAGACGGACGCAGGCCGTTCCGGTCAAGGGTAGCGCCTACCATACGGCCATCGGTGAACGAGATCGACGCTGGACCGTCCCAGGGTTCGATCAGGCCCGCGTGGAATTCGTAGAACGCTTTCCGGATAGGGTCCATGTGCTCGTTGCCATCCCAAGCTTCGGGAATGAGCATCATCATGACGTGTGGCAGCGAACGGCCACTCATCACGAGTAACTCGATGGCGTTGTCGAGGTTGGCTGAGTCCGACTGTTTGGGATCGCAGATGGGCAATAGCATGTCCATCTCGTCCTTCGTGAACTTGCTGGATTCGAGCAGACCCTCAGCCGCTTTCATCCAGTTGACGTTACCCCGTACCGTGTTGATCTCGCCATTGTGAGCGATATACCGGAATGGCTGGGCCAGTTTCCAGGAGGGGAATGTGTTGGTCGAGAAGCGCGAATGCACCACACCTAGCGCTGACACGACCTCTTCCTGCTGAAGATCCGGGAAATACGGTTCCAGTTGCAGCGTTGTCAGCTGGCCTTTGTACGTAATGGTCCGGCAGGAGAGTGAGGAGAAATAGAAATGATCGACGCCGTTTACCGTTTCATTGATGATCCGGGTGCTGTAATTCCGCAGAATGTACAGTTTGCGTTCAAAATCTTCAGCATTGGTAATGTTGGCCGGACGCTTGATAAACACCTGCTCCATCTGCGGCTCAGCCGACCGTGATCCGTTACCCAGATCACTGTTATTTACCGGAACAACCCGGTAGCAGAGCAGCTCCAGCCCGATTTTCTTCATGTTCCGGTTCAGAATGGCCCGGCATTCTTCGCGCAGCCACACATCCTTCGGAAAATAAACCATACCCACGCCGTACTCCAGCGCGGGGGGCAGGTGAACGCCCAGTTTGCGGGTTTCATCGACAAAAAACTCGTGCGGGAGCTGAATCAGCAACCCCGCCCCATCGCCCGAATTGGGTTCTGATCCAACCGCCCCCCGGTGCTCCATCCGGCGGAGCATCTGTAAGGCGTCGGATACAATCTGGTGCGATTTGCGTCCTTTAATGTGGGCAACAAAGCCAATGCCGCAGTTGTCGTGTTCAAATTCGGGGCGATAAAGACCCGATTGACTCGTGTCTTGCTGTGCGAAGCCCTGTGGGTGCTGTTCCGGTGTTCCGGTTACTTGATCAACCTGATCAGACATAGTCGTAACAGTGTTGGGTGAAGCCGTGGTTTTTAAACGATCTGCTAACAAGATCGCAAAAAACAGTGACGTTTTTTAATAAAATCTAAATTAATGAACAGCCCTGGCGGATACTCAGATCAGAAGATGATGGCCAGCGAACGAGCGTTTGTGATAAAGTCACGCAATATACTACTAAAAAAATTTGGTAAATGTATGCTTTGTTAGAATTTAATAACATGTAGTTCGTATTGTGAATTTGATTATATTTATTCTTAAAAATATAACAAATAATAAATTGAAGTAGGTAATTTCCCGGGTTATAAAAGCACTACAAAAGCTGTTTTTTGGGATAGAAAAGCGTTGAAAAGAAAAAAGGCCAAAGTCCGCTTTAGTTGCAGATTTTGGCCTTTTCGGTGATCCGGCTGGGATTCGAACCCAGGACCCATACATTAAAAGTGTATTGCTCTACCAGCTGAGCTACCAGATCATTTCCCACAGCGAAAACAGATCGTTGTCGTTTGGGATTGCAAAAGTAGGAGTTTGTTTTTGTGAACGCAAGTATTCGCCTAAAAAAAAGTTAGCTGCTGCGTTAGTTTGACAGCTTCTACAGCTTCTCGAACGTCGTGAACCCGCAGCATGGTGGCCCCTTTCATCAGGACTACTGTGTTTAACGCAGTAGTGCCATTCAGGGCCTGATCGGCCGTGATTCCCAGCGTTTTCCAGATGGTTGTTTTGCGGGAAAGCCCCACCAGTAGCGGCTCGTCGAATACCCGGAATGAACTGAGATGACTCAATAGTTCAAAATTTTGCACGGGTGTCTTTGCAAAACCAAACCCGGGGTCAAGAATAACATCGTTCTGCCCTAAGGCTCGTAGTTCTGCCAGCCGGATGGCCAGCTCATCGATGACATCGAGCGTTACGTTCTGGTAATTGGTCATCGTCTGCATCGTCTGTGGTGTTCCGCGCATGTGCATAAGTACGTACGGCACGCCTAGGCCCGCTACTGTTTCGAACATGATCGGATCAAGGGTGCCACCGGCAACATCATTGACCAGACACGCCCCCGCACCAACGGCCTGCCGCGCCACATCGGCCCGGAACGTATCAATGGACAGGAGCGCGTCCGGGAATTCAGCGAGGATAGCTTCGATGACCGGAAGAACCCGATCAGTTTCTTCGCTCGCTTCAACCGGAGCGGCTCCGGGTCGGGTCGAGTAACCGCCAATGTCAAGGAACGTAGCGCCATCGGTCAGCATCCGGGCAGCCGCTTCCAGGCTGGTGTCGATGGCGACCCGGCTCGTAGCAAAAAAAGAATCGGGCGTTACGTTCAGAATCCCCATGACGGCGGGCGGGGTACTTCCGTTCGCTAATTCGATGAGTCGCCCCCGGCAGTTCAGGGTTTTCTTCGTAGTTTTGTTCATTCACTTGAAGTATTATCCGTCAGCGGTGGTCATGCGAGGCCGGTTATTCTGGTTGGAACAATCCGTGACAGGCCATGACAATTTTTGTCAATCAATGACAGTAGCAAAAACGGAAACCGAATATCGGGACATCGTCCAGCGTTGCAAAAGTTTGTTCCTTAAAAAAAATCAGGACTACGGTACCGCATGGCGCATACTTCGCCTGCCCAGTATCACCGATCAGCTGTTTATCAAGGCCCAGCGAATCCGTACGCTTCAGGAAACGGGCGTCAGCAAAGTGGGTGAGGGGGTGGAACCCGAATTTGTAGGTATCGTCAACTACTGCGTAATGGCGCTGATCCAGCTTCAACTCCGGGGGGATACGCGCACGGATATTCCAACGGACGAGCTGGAAGCTCTCTACGATCAGCAGATGGGTCAGGTAATGGATCTGCTGTTTGCCAAGAACCACGATTACGGCGAAGCGTGGCGCTCGATGCGGATCAGCTCGATGACGGATATTATTCTGATGAAGCTGCTACGTACCAAACAGATTGAAGACAACCAGGGGAACACGCTGGTGTCGGAGGGCGTTGACGCTAATTATATGGATATGATTAACTACGCCGTTTTCTGTTTGATCAAAATGCAGGCGGAGTAGCAGACGCTGGTTAGTCCGGCACGTTGTTTGTCGCTTGCTGGCCAGCCATTGTACCCGTCTTTACGTTGTGTATATCCCCGATACCCTTAGTCATGCAAACTGCTGCTCCCGCTCCTAAAATCAAAACCGGTACCCAACCGATGCTTATTGCCGCCCAGATTGCCCGTGTGGTGGTGGGTGTTGTCTTTATTTTCTCGGGTTTGATCAAATTAAATGACCCCGTAGGAACGCAGATTAAATTCGAAGAGTATTTCGAAGTATTTGCGCAGGATCTGCCATTGCTGCACGATTTCTTCATGGGGCTGGTGCCATTCACGCTGGCTATGTCCGTACTGTTCTGTGCGGCCGAGGTGATCCTGGGCGTTGCGCTGCTGGCAGGCTATAAACCCAAAGTGACTGTCTGGCTGCTCTTTTTCCTGATCGCTTTTTTCACGTTCCTGACATTCTATTCGGCCTATTTCAACCGGGTGACCGACTGTGGCTGTTTTGGTGATGCAATCAAGCTCAAACCCTGGCATTCATTCTACAAGGACGTTGTATTGTCGGTGCTGATTCTGTTTATAATTGGGCACCGTAACCGGCTTAAAGCCCGGCCAACGGGCTGGCTCGTTGGCCTGACTACCGCCTTAACCCTCGGTCTGGGTGTCTACGCGGTCATGTTCCTGCCGCCAATCGATATGCTGCCGTACGCCGTAGGGAAAAGTATTCCGGCAGGTATGCAGCCCTCCGAGCCACTCCGCTATGAATACATTATGGAGAAAGACGGCAAACAGGTTAAGCTGGACAAATACCCTACGGAACCCGGTTATGCGTTCAAGGAAATGGTGCTGGTGAATGAAGGCGCCCGGCCCAAAATTACGGATTATCGGATCTGGACCGATGGGAGCGAGCTGGAAAGCGATTTCACGCAGGAGTCGTTCAAGGGAAACAAGCTGTTCATCATTGTTAAAAATACAAAAGACATTGACGCGGGAAGCATTCCTGCCATCCGCTCGCTGGCAGAAGGGCTCAAAGGCTCAACCGTATCGCCCTACATCCTGACCTCGACGAGCGACGCTGAGATCCAGGCGTTCCGCAAAGAGTTTCAATTAGAAAACGTACCGTACTACAAAGCCGACGCCACCGTACTGAAGACGATCATGCGTTCAAATCCCGGCACCTGGCTGTTGAGCAACGGTGTCGTTCGCGGCAAATGGCATTACAACAAAACCCCGGACGCGGAGGAGGTGAAAAAAATTGTGAATGAGTAGAAGAATGAATGAGTGAATGAGCGAATGAGTGATTGAGTGAATAGCTGGCGCGACGAATAAAAAGTATGCGGCATCTATTCACTCAATCACTCATTCACTCATTCGCTCATTCACTCATTGTGAATGAAAAACATCTTTCTAATTGGAATGCCGTCGTCCGGTAAGAGCACGCTGGGGAAGCGGATTGCGGATAGTTTGCAATGTCGGTTTGTCGATACGGATAAGCTGATTGTCCGGGACGAGGGGCGTTCCATCGCCGAAATCTTTGCTGAATCGGGCGAAGCTTATTTCCGGGAGGCTGAGCAGAACATCCTCCGGACGATTCTGCCAGGTAACAGTCTGGTGATCTCGACGGGCGGGGGCATGCCCTGCTTCCACGATAACATGACGTACATTAATGCTACAGGCATTTCCATCTTTCTGGACGTACCCGTAGAGGTACTGGCTCAGCGAATTATCGACCACGCGCAGGGGGATCGACCCCATTACAATCATGCCGATCCCGAGCTGATCGAAAGCCTTCGGAAACGCTACGTCGACCGGCTTCCCTTCTATAGTCAGGCCAACGTGGTTGTAACGGGAGAAACCCAGGAAGACGAAATTCTGCGTCGGCTCGGTGAGTGGCTGTAGATTCTGAATTTGTTGAATAGCAAGAATACCCTGAAACAAATAGAAGGGGCCGCCTATTATAGGCGGCCCCTTCTATTTGACGAGTAAGATACCTTAAAAGAACGTGCCGATCGACAGCGTTACGTTGGTATTCCGGTCGCTGGTCAGCACCGTTGGCGTATCGACGTCAGACGGTAAAGAATAGGGCGTAAATCCCGATTTGTAGGTCAGGTAAGCGCCCGACAGATCGGCAAAGAAACGATCGTTACGAACGCCCAAGCCAGCTGAAATCAGCAGTTTCGCGCGATCCGACGCCGGGACACGATCCAGGTTGAATTTATAGGCGGTAGGTAGGTAACCCACGCCGGCCCGCAGCCGTAAAATGCCCGTTCTAACTTCGGCGCCGGCCCGCAGGTTAACAACGCTCTGGTACGTATCCTGAACAGCCTGACGTACGTCGTTCCGGAAAGCGGTATTGTCGCTGGCCGATGAGAAGACCGACGTCCGAACACGCATCCCTCCATACCCTACGTATTCTGCCGTTGCGGTGATAAAGCCCGACTTACCCAGGAAGAACGTAGCGCCCCCTGATGCCCGTAAGGGTGTTTGCAGGGTATAATCGAAATTGTCGTAAGGCGTTACTACGTCGACACTGCTTGGTGGTCTGTTGTTTATGATGGTCGGGTCGGAAGGATCGGCAAAAATGGTTTGCGCGAACGTTTCCCGCACGCTGGAGAAGGTCGGCGTAGTCAGCGCAGCACCTAACTGCAGTTCCGGGGCTACTTTATAAATCACCCCCAACGTTGCGTTAATGCCCGTTCCAGTAACCGTAAACCGGTTGTTCTGCCCGTAGTTGTAAAACGTATTCCCACCGATTGGTAATTCCGTGAAGATGTATTCGGACGAATACCGCAGCCGTGTAATACCGATCGACCCACCGATGTACAATTTGTCATCCAGATTACCGGCGTACGCTAATGTCCACTGCGAGTTAGCACCCGACCGGCTGAGCGTTGCCCGTTGCTCTTTCTGCGTGTTGGCATCCCCCCGGGCAAACGGTGCCCCATAGATTTGGTTTCCCTGAGAATCCTGTCCGACCGGCTGAGTTGGGTCGATCAGGAAAAGCTGATAGGCAGCAGCCGCGGCTGATCCGGCCTGATTCAAATTAAAATTGTACAGATTATCGATGCCCGGTCCTGTATAGCCGTTCGGGTAGTCGGCGTCTCCGGCGTTAGCGGCATTGACGTACGTCTGCGCAATAGACGAATTGCGGTTGTTGTTGATGCCCCTGGCGCTCACGTAGTCGTTGAAGTTGACTGACTGGGAATACGTGATACCGAAGGTCGAGCGACGCCAGCGCCGGTCCCCGTTATCACGTCCGGCCAGGATCAAACCAAACTGGCCTACACTGACTTTGCCATTATTGCCGGTTGTTCGTCCACCCAGATAATCACTCTGATTACTGACGCTATTGTACGAAGGACTAATACTGAACTCCGACCGGTTATAAAAACCTAGCCCGGCGGGGTTACCAGCAACATTACTGGCATCGGCGCCCAGCGCTGCGTGATTACCGCCTAAGCCCCGGAAACGGGCCGTTCCATTCAGCGTAAAATCGGAATACCGAAAGGCATCATCAGCATAGTCCGTAGCGGCTCCCTGCCCAAATGTTGCCTGGGCCATCAGTAACAAAAATGCGGTCGATAAAAAATGGTTTTTCATAAAGTTTGCCTGGTTCAGGGACGTACTGTATACTGTTTAGAGTAGCAAAAGGCCCGATCGTTTAATCATAAGTTTATCCCTTCGTGATAGAAAACGAAAAACCCCGTCAATTGTAAGACATTGACGGGGTTTTTTTATTCAAATCAAGTTTTGACTAGCGTGGACCACGGCCACCGCCACCACCGACGGAACCTCCGCCACCACCACCGCGGCTGCCACCGCTGAACCCACCCGAAGAAGGTGCGCTGAAACTGGGCTGGCTGTAACTACGGCTTTGGCTCTGATACGATGGCTGTTGGTACGTCTGCTGGGGAGACTGATACGTGCGCTGTGGCTGCTGATAGCTGGGCTGGCTATATCCCGACCGGGCTCCGCTGTTGCTATACCCGTTACTATTTGACCGACCACCGCGTGGCGACGAGTAATACGTGTTGCCTGTGACGTTGGAGCCACTACTATAGGCAGGTGCGCTGTTGCCGGCTCTGCTGTTGTCGTAATAATAGTTGCCCCCGTTCCGACTGCTACCGCCCCGTGGTGAGGTATAGTTGCCGTTAGAACCCCGGACAACCGTTGCGCCTGAACTATTGGTGTAGGTCGAGTTACCCGCAGCCCGACGAGCTCCCGAGTTATAGGACCGGTTCGAGTTGTCGAAATCGCTGGTATAACGGCCCGAACCACGGCTTGCCGTTCCATTATAGGTACGTGCGTTCCGGTACGGGTCGGCACCCACAATTGTAGGATTGCTGGCGTAAATGGGGGTGCCATAGCCGTAACCATACCCACCACCATAACCGAATGGCGAATAGAATGGGCTATATGCGCCACCGTAGGCGTATGAGCTGTAGAATGGATCATACAATCCTCCGTACCCATAGCCAAATGGCGAGTTGAATGGGCTGTAGGCATAAGCGCCATAGCCTCCAAACGGCGAGTAGAACGAATTATAGAACGGACTACCAAAGCCAATGTTGAAACCTGTATAACCTACACCCAGAAATGGACTCATACCACTGTAGAAACTACCCCAGCGGTTCCAGCTGTAGGCTGATGCCAGACCTGCGTTATAGGCTTGATATTCAGACTCGTTCCATCCTGGATCAGGTGAAATTCCTCGCTTTAACTTACGGGCGCTTAGGTCGGAATAATACTCATCTGAGTTGGTGTCGTAACCCTGCTGGTCTTCAACGTAATCAGGGTTAGCGTTGCGGTACGACGACTGACTCCGGCGTTCGTACCGGCTGGGACGTGACGCTACAGAGGCCACGTCGGACGAGTTGCTAACGTACACGTCTGCCGTAGCCGATGTGCCGTATAGGTCGTCCATTTCACCCGAGCGCTGTGCCGTCTTGAGGCTGGAGCTACAGCTCCAGAAACTCAACAGAGCCGCCAGCGTCAGGTAACGATATAAGGGCTGTTTATTCATCTGGTAAAGGATTTACACTATGTAAACGGTCGAGTATATGCTCTATGTAGGATATCTTACATATAAACACAGATTCGGGGCGATTGATTACAAAAATAGGAGAAAAACCTATCTTTGCAAGTCTTTATTGATTAGATTCCGATTTAGCCCGGAAGGTTTAAACGCAGGCTGGAAAAAGTTAATATTTCTAAAAAAAGCAGCCCGGACTGTCGCGGCTGATAGTCACGCTGCGTTTCCGCTGGCTCGCTTCTTTCTCTCTGTACCCATGGCCAAAGCAATTCCATCCCGTAGCGAAAACTACTCCGAATGGTATAACGAACTCATTAAACGGGCCGATCTGGCCGAAAACTCTGCCGTACGCGGTTGTATGGTAATTAAACCGTATGGTTTTTCGATCTGGGAAAAAATGCAGCGCGCCCTGGACGATATGTTCAAGGAAACGGGGCACAGCAATGCCTATTTCCCGCTCTTTATTCCCAAATCGTACCTCAGCAAAGAAGCCTCGCACGTGGAGGGTTTTGCTAAAGAATGTGCCGTAGTAACGCACTATCGGCTAAAAAACGCCGAGGATGGTTCCGGCGTGATCGTCGATCCGGAGGCTAAACTGGAAGAAGAACTGATCGTACGGCCAACGTCGGAAACGGTGATCTGGAGTACGTACAAAAACTGGATTCAGTCGTACCGCGACCTGCCGCTACTCATTAACCAGTGGGCCAACGTAGTACGCTGGGAAATGCGGACGCGGATCTTCCTGCGCACGTCGGAGTTCCTGTGGCAGGAAGGCCATACCGCTCACGCTACATCGGAAGAAGCACAGGCCGAAACCCGCCAGATGCTGGACATCTACGCGCAGTTTGCCGAAGAATGGATGGCGGTGCCGGTGGTACGGGGCACCAAAACAGCTAATGAGCGGTTCGCCGGCGCTGACGATACGTTATGCATTGAAGCTATGATGCAGGATGGCAAAGCACTCCAGGCCGGGACATCGCACTTTCTGGGACAAAACTTCGCCAAAGCGTTCGACGTGCAGTTTCTCAACAAACAGAATCAGCTGGACTACGTCTGGGGTACGTCCTGGGGGGTTAGTACCCGGCTGATGGGCGCGCTCATCATGGCACACTCGGATGACGATGGACTGGTGCTGCCACCGAAACTGGCGCCAATCCAGGTGGTGATCGTGCCGATCTACCGCACCGATGAACAACTGGAAGCGATCTCGGCGAAAATCAAACCCCTGATTCAGGAACTGCGCAAAGCGGGTGTCTCGGTGAAATACGATGACTCGGATGCGAATAAGCCCGGCTGGAAATTCGCCGAATACGAACTGCGCGGGGTTCCCGTCCGGCTGGCGATGGGGGCCCGTGATCTGGAAAACGGAACGGTCGAAATCGCCCGGCGTGATCTGAAAAGTAAGGAAACGGTACCGTTCGACGGGCTGACTGAGCGCATTAAAAACCTGCTTGACGACATTCAGCGGACGATTTACGAAAAAGCCTTCGCTTTCCGGCAGGAGAATACATTCAAGGTCGACACGCGGGAACAGTTTGACGAGCAGATCGAAAAAGGAGGATTTCTGCTGGCACACTGGGATGGTACGTCCGAAACGGAAGAAGCCATTAAAGAAGCCACTAAGGCGACAATCCGTTGTATTCCGTTTGATCAGGAACCCGAAGAAGGCGTTGATTTCTTCTCGGGTAAACCGTCGAAGGGACGGGTGGTATTTGCGCGGGCCTACTAAACGAACAGAGGAAATAAATAAAACGGTGGCGGGGAATCAGGACTATTTTTGTCCCGGTTTCCCGCCACCGTTGCTAGGAGGCCGGCTCAAACTGTTCGATACGTTTATGTCAACGCGCCAGTTGATGCTGACGCAGGTGCTGCAAATACCAGCTGACGGCCGCGAATGTAACTCCACACAGACCTACCAGCCAGAAAACACCCCACATACTGAAATACGACCAGCTACGGCGGGAGATGCCGTTCAGCATAGTCATCCCCATCATGCAGAGGCTAATCGCCATAATAAACGCGTTACGCAGGGTCACCCGATAAGCTTGCCGAAGGTCATATGCACCGTACAGTTTGTTTCGAAATTCGAAAACGATGTCGTCCAGGCTGGCCTGTCGCAACTGCTCGTCGGTCATGGACAGTGCGACATTGTAGTGAGATCGTAAATGCTGCACGGCTTTTACATTAGCCTGCTCCAGTACCGTTTGCAGCGCATTATCGAAGGGCAAACCAATCCAGAGGTAATATTCGACTTCGCAGGCAAGGTGATCCAGTAGCTCGTCGACCAGCGCATCGGTCGATCCCGTATGGATCAGGTGGTTGTGCAACGTAGCGAGTTGTTGCGGGGTGAGCTTTTCCATAACACTGTGACTTATCGGTTGAGGGGATGTAAGCGTTTCAGTGACCGGGAACCAGGCCGGGAGGGGGCGCCAGCAGGGTGCGCATGGCTTCGACAAAGCGCTCGAAGTCAGACACCTTCCGGGCGGCCGCCTGGGTACCCGTAGGGGTAAGGGAATAATATTTTCGGATCCGGCCATCTACCTCTCGGGCGTACGAAACCAGATAACCTTCCTGCTCAAGTTTATGCAAAACGGGGTACAGGGAGCCGAAGGATAGCGTAATTTCTCCTTTTGTCCGCTCTTTAACCGCCTGGGTAATCTCATAGCCATACAGGCTCCCCCGACCAACGGGCGGCTGCTCGGCCAGTAATTTTAACACGATGGTTTTGAGCGTTCCCCGCAGAAACTCGTTGCCTGTTGCGTCCATATGACTTCGGGCTGTTTAGGAAGACGGCTTAAATATATATATAACAAAACGATATATGCAACCAAAGGACTACGAATTGATTTGCGGATGCGGGCGAACGAATAACCCCGCGCTCTGCGTTGCGGACATGTTGACCAATCTGCAGCTATGACAGTACCTTCTCCACTTATTACGCCCGACCTGATTGCGTCGGCACTGACCTACGAACAGTACATTACTTTGTCGGCCGAGCGGCTGGCGCAGGGGCTAACCACATCTGAAGAAGCGAGTTATAATACCGATGAAATCGTGGGATACGCCCGGCTGAACCTGGCCCGAATGAGCCGGCTCGACCGGCAGATAACGCTGTTGCCGGAGGTTACAGCTGCCCTGACGGAAGTGCCGGAATCCTGGATCTGGCTGGTACTGACCGAATCGTGGTGCGGGGATGCCGCCCAGGTCGTTCCGGTGCTACACCAGATGGCCATGGCATCGTCACAGGTCGAAATCCGCTTCCTGCTGCGGGATAAACACCCGGTGGTGATGAATGTATACCTGACAAACGGTGGTAAATCAATCCCGAAACTGATCTGTCTGCGCAAATCGGATCTGACGAAGGAGCTGGGCACGTGGGGGCCAAGACCAGCCGCATTACAGTCGCTGATGAACGACTGGAAAGTTGAGCAGGTGCCGTTTCAGGAGGTTATTGAGCGGGCGCAGCGCTGGTATAATACGGACCGGACACTTTCCCTTCAGCGTGAACTTTTGCCCTGCATTGCCAGTTGGTCAGAAGTTAGCGTGTAGCCTGATTTTAGCCGGAAGTTCCGGTACCTTTGCCCCGCGTTAACCAAACTAACGAACTTATGGCACAAGCAAAATCCGGCGACACCGTTCAGGTGCATTATACCGGTACCCTGACCGACGGGACTATCTTTGATTCATCCGAGGGACGTACTCCACTGGAATTTACGGTGGGTAGTGGACAGGTCATCAAAGGCTTTGATGATGGCGTTGCCGGTATGAATCCAGGGGAGAAAAAAACAATAAATATTCCCGTTGAGGATGCATACGGCCCCGCAAACGAAGATATGATCTTTACGCTGAACCGCTCGGATATTCCGGCCGATATTCCGCTGGAAGTGGGCGCTACGCTGAACATGCACGAAGACGGCAACCCCCGGCCTATTCCGGTTATTGTCCGGGATCTGACGGAAACAACCGTAACGCTGGATGCCAACCATCCGCTGGCGGGTCAGGACCTGATCTTCGAAGTTGAACTGGTAGGGGTTAAATAATTAAAGAGCGAAAGAGTGAAAGAGCGAGATGCCACTAAAGGCCAATCGCTCTTTCGCTCTTTACCTTTCAAAGGTAAGCAGGTCAGTTAGTTCACTAAGGGCCGTCTCAATGCCCCGCAGGTTAGCCCGCGCTACGTAGGAGGCTAGTGCCACAGTAACCGCGCCGATGTTGAGGGCCACGTTGATTGTCTGAAGGCGTTTAAGACTCTCCTGCGCCTGGTCTATCGCCTGCTGAAGTCGAAGGGCAACCCCGGCTGCATCCCTGAACGCGGGTCGAACGGCGGAGGTCTGCAGATCCTGCGCCCGGTTCAAGAGGCTGCTCTGATAGGCATTCAGGTCGAGGTGCTGCTCGAACGTAAGATCGGGCCAGTGACTGACCTGGAACTCGTTCAGCGATCGTGCCATGGTCTGGTAACCATTGGCCAGAACCACCAGCTGCTCAGGGGTAAAGTCTTCCATAAACCGGTTTAAGTTGTTCCAGGTCGGTCTGGAGTTGATTTAGGGTCGCTACGTAGGTACTTAAAGACAGTAAAATCTCTCGGTGTTTCAGCTCCCGGCGCTGCCGGTACAGTTCGTCGTATCCCACCTGAATCGTACGCAGGCTCTTAACGTACGTAAGCACCGTCTGCCGGGTCTGCTCAATGGTACTGGCGGTTTTGATCCACTGTTGCGCCAGATCATATTTTTCTGAGTACGCCAGCTTTGGATCACGGATTAATCGATTCTTGTACGAATTGTATTGTTGCTCCCGGCTGATGGCAATTACATCGGCCAGGCGGTTATACGCAAGAATCTCAACCGCCAGCAACCGCTGCATATCTGGATAACTATTTTCCAGAAAGGCGACTAATTTCTGCCTCCGGTACGTACTGGTTGCGGCCGATGCGATTGTATTAACGATCCGGTTAAACGCAATTACTTCGTCGGCACTGAGCTTGATCCGGGAGTTCTGAAGGTAATTCTCAAAACTCGGCGACTGGAGCTGTACGGGCACGAAAGACTTACCGGTGGCTGAGAGATTATGCAGTGTCTGAAAGTAAGACTGAATGAGGTTCCGGCCAGCCAGGGTGAGGCTGTCGGCCAGTCGGTAGGACCGGAAAGAATCCTGCCGAACGCGGTCCGTAAAGTTGATGCCAATAACCGGGGTTTTGGCAAATGGGTGCCGGTCGAGGGAGTCCGTCTGCGTTCGGTTGCGGTACACCGACGAGAACGTAGCGGGTAGCGTAGCCCCTTGCTGAACAGTGGTCAGGGTCGAGTTACTGAACATTTCGACCGACCGGAGATTAACGCAGCCGGTGAGCCAGGCGCTACCGAGGGTAATAAAGAACAGCACACATTTATGCATAGGTCAGTATGGAATCGTCGGAATATAGGCGACGACCGGATCAAATCGCCATTGTGAACAGGATTTTGACCAAACGGTTAGTAAACAAACCGTGAGCCAGGGTTTCTGGTTATCCCCGAATGACACTGACACCAACTAACGTGGGCTATGCCTGCATCAATCTGAGTCTGCAGGCGCAGAAAATCACCACCAATCGGGGGATGATCAAAAAGACGTTTACCGAAAAGGGGGTGGCCTATGCGTCGGAACTAGCGCTGAAAAACGTGCAGGATCTGTTGAAAATCGTCGACTGGAATCTGGAGCATGGCATCGGACTGTTTCGGATTTCGTCGGATCTGTTTCCGTGGGCGTCAGAATACCGGATAGCTGACCTGCCTGATTTTGCGGAGATACGAGCGACGCTGGAAGAAATCGGGAGCCGACCAATTCGCCTGACAACGCACCCCGGCCCGTTCAATCACCTGGCGGGTCAGGGAAAGGTACTGGACAATACGCTCAAAGACCTGGAATACCAGTCGGAGCTCTTCGACCTGATGGGCCTGAAACCATCGCACTGGAACAAAATCAACATCCACGCCGGAGGGACCTACGGCGATAAGTCGGCTACGCTGGCGCGGTTTGCGAAGAACTTTGGCCTTCTGTCGGAGAATCTACGCGCCCGACTGACCGTCGAGAACGACGATCGCCCCAGTCTGTACACGGTAACCGACTTAGTGTCCCTGTACGAAGTCATTGGGACGCCCATCGTGTTCGATTACTTTCATCACTCCCTCAACCCTGGTTCTCAGACCGAAGAGGAAGCGTTCCTGACGGCCTATGCTACGTGGGATGTCCGGCCGGTATTCCATTATTCCGACTCGCGGCAGGAAAAAGAAGATCCCCGCGCCCGGAAAGAAGCCCATGCCGACTGGCTCTACGCGCCCGTCAATACGTATGGGAAGGAGGTAGATATTGTCTATGAATCTAAAATGAAGGAATTGTCGCTGCTGCGCCTGCGGGGCGAGGAGCCCGAGATTCCGCCCGCCGTTCAGAAGCTCATGAAGCAGCAGAGCGATGACTGATGGCAGTTCCCGTAAAAATATAGAACGGCACAACGAGCGGGAACTGACCGGCAAAACGTTTGCTGTCGGGCAGATTCAGGGTTAAAAAGGAACGAGACTGCTGCAAAACCGGAAAACTATCGATACGAAACCGGGAAACGTCACCACAAAAAAACGCCCGCTACGTTTGGGAACGTAGCGGGCGGAGTGGGGTTCGCGGCCGATCCGGTTTGGTCGACCACTTTTCAGTTGGATATTACGTAAGCAGCCCGAAGGCTTTATGCAGGAAGCGGTTATTCGGCAACCGTAACGCGCGACGAGAAGTGTTTCTGCTCCATACCAACCACGAACGTGTAGGTACCTGTGGGCAGCGTCGATAAATCGAACCGCTGGGCACCACCATTGTAAGCTTCGCTGAACACCAGTTCATTTTTCGCGTCGTAGATCGATACGCTGGCGTCATCTAGATTTTTACCCGGAACCGTTACTTCAATTTTGTTTTTCGCGTAGGTCGTCAGCGTAGGCTGGGCCATTTGCTGCAGGTTACGCTCGTCGATCGATACAACGTTACCGCGGATCGTAATGCCCTGCGACATCCACCATTCATTGTTGCCGGCGGTGATAAAGTAACGTCCGTCGGGCAGGTTGTTCAGGTTGAAAATTTGCTCACCTGTTTTGTTGCTCGACGAGGTCAGACCTTTGTACAAAATGTAGCCATCAACGTCGACCAGAGTCAGGTCGACAGGCGATCCTGGTTTTGTGTATATGCGAACTTTCTTGCTATCTGACTTTTCGATTTTGACGCTGCTAACTCCCAAACCAGTGTCGGCTTTGGCCTCTCCCAGACCTGCCAGACTCCATACTGACATCAGTACGGCGATTGATAAACGGAATTTTTTCATTGTCTTGAAATTTTGTTTTTCCGTGACAAAGGTGTGGGATAAAGTCCGTTCGATGCAAGAGTTCAGGTGCTGACGATCAGCGTTTTACGCAATGTTCATCTAATATTTATATTCAATATGAGCAAATTCGCGTAATTATCGGAAAAGTACAATAAGTCCCTATTTATTGCGTATGATTTGTATTTTTCTAATAATTCTAATTTTTAGGACTTTCCTTTTTTTGGTCCCTACTTTTCAATCAGATAATACAATTTTAAATAATTTTAAAATATATACTTTATTCATATGAAGTAAACGGTGATCTCAACTATGGTCGCTTAGGTCGTTGAAAGCACGTTTCGATCCTGATTCTGGTCGGGCCTGGTTCATTAATTTTAATTTAAAAGTGAGTTCAGTTGAGCCGGCCCCATAAACCAAAGCCAGCCTAAACCGATTTATCTAAAAAATCAGAAGCTACATGCAGAAAGAATTACAGGGACAGGTGGCCGTAGTCACCGGCGCGAGTAGTGGGATAGGGGCGGGCGTGGCCCAAAGCCTGGCCGATGCGGGTGCAATCGTTGTGGTCAACCATCCCGTGGCGGCAACGAAAGCTGATGCGGATGCCGTCCTGAAAGAAATCACCGATGCCGGTGGGCAGGGTATTACGTACCAATGCGATGTCAGCAAAGAGGATCAGGTCGACCAGATGTTCGCTGATGTTGTGGCGCAACTAGGGACGGTTGATATTCTGGTAAACAATGCCGGTATTCAGCGTGATGCCGCCTTTCACGAAATGACGCTGGCGCAGTGGGATGCCGTGATCGGCGTGAACCTGACCGGTCAGTTTCTCTGCGCCCGGGCGGCCATCCGGGAGTTTTTGCGCCGGGGACCGCGTCCGGAAGTGTCCAGCGCGACTGGCAAGATCATCTGTATGAGTTCGGTACACGAAGTAATTCCCTGGGCGGGGCATATCAACTACGCGGCATCCAAAGGGGGCGTCAAGCTCCTGATGCAGTCGCTGGCGCAGGAATACGGCGACCGGCGCATTCGGGTCAACAGCATCTGTCCGGGGGCCATTCAGACGCCCATCAACCACTCCGCCTGGGGTACGCCCGAAGCGCTGAACAGTCTGATGCGGCTCATCCCCTACAACCGGATTGGCCAACCCGCCGACATTGGTAACCTGGCCGTATTTCTGGCATCTGACAAATCGGATTACATTACCGGCTCCAGCATCTTCATCGACGGGGGCATGACGGTACTGGAAAGTTTTGTTGATAATGGATAAAAGAAGGAAAAAGGAGGAGGGGAGAAGGGAACAAGGAGATTAATGAGTGTATAAAGGTTATGTTGTGGACTACTTTTTTTAGCATCTTTTTCCCTGTCCTGTTCCTTTCTCCGTTTCTTCCTTGTTCCTAATTTATGCTCCTCGAACAACAACGACTAACCGACCCCGCCTGGCGGCAGTGGGGACCGTACGTCTCTGACCGCCAGTGGGGGACCGTGCGCGAAGATTACAGCGCTGATGGTGATGCCTGGAACTACACCACGCATGACATGGCGCGCAGTTACACGTACCGCTGGGGGGAAGAAGGGATTGCGGGTTTCTGCGATGACCAGCAGCAGCTGTGTCTGGCGCTGGCGCTCTGGAACGGACAGGATCCAATCCTGAAAGAACGCTTTTTCGGGTTGACAAATCCTGAGGGGAATCACGGTGAAGACGTTAAGGAACTGTATTTTCAGCTCGACAGCGCGCCCAGTCATGCCTACCAACGCATGTTGTACAAATACCCGCAGCAGGCTTTTCCCTACCAGCAGCTGCTGGACGAAAACCGGCGTCGGACGCGACTCGATCCGGAATTTGAACTACTCGATACGGGCCTGTTTGATGAGGATCGCTACTTCGACGTAACAATAGAATACGCCAAGGCATCTCCCCAGGACATATTGATGGTTGTTACCGTCGTGAACCGGGGGCCGGATGCGGCACCACTACATGTGCTGCCAACGCTCTGGTACCGCAATACCTGGGTTTGGGGCGATGATTCTGACGGAGTTCCCAGCGCACAGCCCAGTCTGTCGCTGCAGGCAGATGGGATGGTGAGGGCCGAACATATTCAGTTAGGCCGTTACGTCCTGCAGGCGGAGGAAAGTCCGGTAACCGGAAAACCGGCCTGGCTATTCTGCGATAATGAAACTAACAAAGCCCGGCTGTACGATGTCCATAATGGCGCGGCCTATCCTAAAGATGCCATCAACGATTACGTCGTTCAGGGGACTCAGGCCGTCAATCCAACCCAGACCGGGACAAAGGCGGCTGCCCACTACGTCCTGACCGTTGAGCCAGGGTCCGAAATCAAGATCCGACTGCGCCTGACGAATGCTGACCAACCGGACAACGTAGCCGTAAGCCTGGCCGACGTTGATGCGATTATGGCACAGCGAAAAGCTGACACAGACGACTTTTACGCCAGCATTCACCCGAGGGAGGCCAGCGAGGACGAAAAACGGGTGCAGCGACAGGCGTTTGCCGGAATGCTCTGGAACAAACAGTACTATTATTACGACGTATCGCGCTGGCTGGCTGGTGATCCCAATCAGCCACCCCCGCCCCCCGAACGGGCAGCTGGCCGCAACCATAGCTGGCTGCAGCTTATCAACGCGGGGGTTATTTCCATGCCCGACACCTGGGAGTATCCCTGGTACGCAGCCTGGGACTGGGCGTTTCACTGCGTAACACTCGGTATGATCGATCCGGGCTTTGCCAAAGAGCAGCTCATGCTGCTGACCAACGAGTGGTATATGCATCCCAACGGGCAGCTACCTGCTTACGAATGGGCATTCAGCGACGTGAATCCACCCGTACAGGCTTGGGCCGCGTGGCGCGTATACCACATGGAGAAACGGCACAAGCCTCAGGGCGAGGAAGACATTACGTTTCTGCGGGCTGTTTTCCATAAGCTAATGCTCAACTTCACCTGGTGGGTGAACCGGAAAGACAACATGGGCAATAATATCTTCGAGGGGGGCTTCCTGGGGCTGGATAACATTGGTGTATTCGATCGGAATGAGGTACTGCCGAACGGAAGCCACCTTGAACAGGCCGACGGGACAAGTTGGATGGCCATGTATGCCCTGAACATGATGCGGATTGCGTTGGAACTGGCCAACCACGATCCCGTTTACGACGAGATGGCGACCAAGTTCTTTGATCACTTCCTGTACATTGCGGGGGCCATGACCAACACGGGCGGTAATCGTGATGGCCTGTGGGACGAAGACGACGGCTTCTTCTACGATCAGCTACGGCTGTCGGATGGGAGTGTCGAGCGGCTGCGGGTGCGGACGCTCGTGGGGTTAATACCCATGTTTGCGGTTGAGGTGCTGAGTGATCCGCTGCTGCGGGCCCGACCCGCTTTTCTGGAGCGGATGGTCTGGTTTAAAAGCCACCGGCCGGATCTCTACAGCCAGGTGTCGCGTTACAACGAAGTAGGTCAGGACGAAACCCGGCTACTAAGTTTGCTACGGGGGTTCCGGCTAAAATCACTGCTGACGCGTGTGCTGGATGAGAACGAATTCCTGAGTCCGCACGGCGTCCGGGCCGTATCGCAGGTGTACCGCGATCATCCTTACGAGTTTACGCTGGATGGCAATACGTTCCGGCTGGCCTATACCCCCGCCGAGAGTGTGAGTGATATGTTCGGAGGGAACAGCAACTGGCGCGGCCCGGTCTGGATGCCAGTCAACTACCTGCTCATCAACAGCATCGAACGCTTCTACGCCTATTTCGGGGATGGATTTACGGTCGAATATCCGGTTGGGTCGGGGAAACTGGTAACCCTGCGCGATGTAGCCCGCGAGTTGACCGATCGACTGATCAGCCTGTTTACGGTCGGACCCACTGGAAATCGCCCGGTGTTTGGGGGGCACCCCAAGTACCGCGACCCCCATTTTCGGGATCACATCTTGTTCTACGAGTATTTCGACGGCGATAACGGACGAGGAGTGGGAGCCAGTCACCAGACGGGCTGGACGGGGCTGGTTGCTGAACTCATCGACCGTAAATACACGAGTCAGCAAGCGGTAAAACCCGGTGCCTCTATCGTTGATGAGCAGTCAGGGCCGAACTGCGGTTAGTCGAACAGGTACCAGTCGACACCGAACGCAAAAGCCCGGCGTAGCTGCAGGTACCCCGGCGCGGCAAAATACCCTTGGTTAAACAGTCCCTCGGTCGCGTTGGTGAGCTTGACGAACAGTCGCGTGCGGTTTACCCGAAAATTGGCGTACACGTTTGTCAGCAGGTAACCTTCGGTACGTTGGTTGTTCTGCAGATAGTACTGCTGCGTGAGTGGCATGTAAGCATCGCCAAAGTACGAGGACTTGTAATTCAGCTCAACTCCCGCTTGTACGTACAGGGCCTTGGCGTACAGAAATTCGTACTGGAACTGCGCATTGGCAAAGAAGGGCGGGGTGCGGAGGATATCAGTTCTGGACTGAATCGTGTAGTACGTCTGACCAGAAGCCAGAAACTTGCCCGCCTGGATGCGGTAGCCGAGCCCGGCCTGTAACACACTGAACGAGCCGCTGGCCTGCCGCGCAATGGCGTCGGTATCGAAATAGATGTAGTTGCTCAGCAAGTAATAATCCAGGCCGGGTTCCAGGCGGATACTCTGGTAACGCAGGTTTAGCTTGCCGTAGGCGTGGTTATAGCCCCGCAGCCGGAAATTCTCGTTGCGCCAGAAAAATACCTTACTCTGGTAACGTTCCTGCAGGAGGGTGGGATCAACAAGCATAGCCGTGTAGCCCCCCGTCAGAAACTTACTGTCGAACTGGCCCTGGAGCCGGAAGCCACCTCCTACCTGGTATTCAGCTTCGGCCGTGATCTGTGACAGGCTATCCGGAAAATAATACCCCAGCCAGCCCCCCACAAAGGTTTCGAGTCGTCGGGTTTCGTATTCGTTGTGCTGGGTCCGGCTGGAATTATAGCGGGTGTACTGCCCGTAGATCCGGTTGCGCAGGTAAGCCCGGTAGTTGAAGGCTGAACCGTTGAATGAGTAAATACCTTTGATACCAGCCATGTTCTCGACCAGCCGGAATCGGGCGTCCTGTTCGATGCGTGACGTGTCGCCCAGAATCGTGGGATAGAAGCCGGGATAAACGAGGTCGCCAATAATTTTGGTCGACTGGTTCAGCCGGAGGGTATCGTCCTGGTAGTAGTTTTTATGCCGCTGGTAGTCGAGTCGCTGGAACAACTGAAAGCCATTCCCCAGTACGTACTGGTGGTACAGGTGCCAGTCGTTCCGGATTTCGCGTCCGTTCACGCTCGTGAGTCGGGCATTGCCTTCATAGTCGTACCGATTGATGATCGAGTCGCCTTCCTCGGTCAGCCGAACCCCCGGCAACACACCCCCCTGCTCGGCCAGCGAGTGGTTCATGTTGATAAAATGAAGGAGCATCGTGTATTTTTCGTTTTTCGACCGGTAGTTAGTGTGCCCCACAAAGCCCCAGTTCTGCGCCAGGAGTTTGTTGGCATCGTTGCTGCCGCTGGTGCCGAACTGCTTCTGAGAAGTAAACCGCTGTACATTGAAGCCCACGTTCCAGCGGGGGGTGATGTTCTGGGAGAAGTCGAAACGCAGGATGTTCCGGTTGCGCCCCCCCAGGGCCAGATACATGTCGGTAAACGGCGACTTGGTATCGAAATATTTTACCCCCATGGTCTGGTAAGCAAAGGGAGCAAAAACCGAGTAGCCCGTCTGCGTACCCAGTTGATCGGGCATGGATACAAATACCGGGTGCATGGGCGTGCCCAGGTTGCCCAGATCCTGGTAGAGGAAGTTACTTCGTTGCACGTAGGTGTATTTGTGCGCGTCGTCCAGGGTCGTATCGACGGTATACAGTTTCCGGCGGTTGTTGAAAATGTCCTCTTCCAGGACGTAGCGAGTGGATTTGGGACCGTAAATAACTTTGGTCGAATCGTCGATACCGTTGTTGCCAGTAACGCCGGTCGTGCTACCGGGTCGGCTCTGCTGACCACCGAACCCACTCGGGAAACCCGTGGGTACCTGAGCCCGGACGGCGGCACTGACCAGGCTCAAGAGCGTAAGAACAAGAAAACTCCACTTCATCGGGTCAAAAATACGCCAAAACCCGAATACCCGAAATGGCTGGTTACCCCTTAACGATTTTTAACGCCTGTCAGTCCTTTGGGGAAGCCAGCGTATTACCTGCCTGGATGACCGCCTGATTTACGGCACGAATACGGCCTGCGTCCATTTTCTCAACCGCCCGGTCATAGGTGAGCAGGCCGTTGACTTCATGCTCAACATCCGTTGTCTGCGTGTAGATGGCTACACTCAGCCCCCGGTACCGCATTAATTGCTCCACCTGATCCAATAAAAAAACGTAGCGGTCGGTAAGGGCAGCCGTTGTTGGCTCGTAGGCATACGCGTTGTTTTCGACCGGCCACATGTGTCCCCGCACGAACAGACCTACTCCGCCAAATTCCCCCAGCGAAGCAGCCCGCTGGCTATCCGGTTCCGAGGCTTTGTAAGGGCCTACGTAAATGTGGGTATCCACAAAGTCGCCGTTTTTAGGATCGCCATACGCTTTCTGGTAGGACGGATTATTGTTGAATCCCGAGTTTCCGTTGACCAGTCGGGACGGGTCATAGTTTTTAACCCAGCTGGTAATGTTCTTTACGTCGAACGCTCCCCAGTTTTCATTGAAGGGAACCCAGCAAACAACGGACGGCGAATTGTAATGATCATCGATCACGGCTTTAAGTTCTTTCCGAAAAGCAGTTCTGGTTTTTAACGTGTCTTCATCAGGGTACCAGATCGCGGGCATGTCCTGCCAGACTAATAGACCCAGTTTGTCGGCCCAGTAGTAAAATCGCTGGGGTTCGGTTTTCATGTGCTTCCGAATCAGGTTATAACCGGCTTTTTTGGTAAACTCGATGTCCGATTTCAGTGCTTCCTCCGTCGGTGCAGTTAAAATGCCATCGGGCCAGTACCCCTGATCGAGCAGACCCAGCTGCATTACAAACCGACCATTCAGCAGAGGCCGGATAACCCCGCCTACGTTGCCGAGGGCAACATCCCGCATGCCAAAATAGCTCGTTACCTCATCTGTTACCCGGCCATTGGCCGACTGCAGTGTAATCTTCAGATCATAGAGAAAGGGTGAATCCGGCGACCACGATTTTGGGTGTGTGATTGGTAGATAAATAGCCGTTCCAGAATTGCCGTTTGCCCGGGCCACTTCTTTCTTGCCGTCAAAAACAACGGCTGTTACGCGGGCCGCAGAGCTGGCATTTACGTCTAGTTTCAGTCTCCGGCGGGCCAGATCCGGCAGTAACCGTATCGTTTCAATGTGCTCTTTGGAAACCGGTTCCAGCCAGACCGTTTGCCAGATGCCGGACGTAAAGGTATAATCACCACGCGGACCGTTCTTTCCCGAAGGAGTACGCCCATCATTGGCATCATAAGCGGCTACTATGATGCTGTTTTCGCTCTGTTTCAGCAGTTCGGTGATGTCGAATGAAAAGGCATCGTAACCGCCCGAGTGGCTGCCTGCTTTCTGGCCGTTTATAAAGACAGTAGCATTATGGTCTACAGCATCAAAGTGAAGAATGATTTGTCTGCCTTTCCAGCCTGCGGGAAGTGTAAACGAACGCTGGTACCACATATTAATTTCCTGCTTTCGCTTGATACCTGACAGCACTGATTCGGGACAGTAGGGGACCCGTATCTGTTCTGCTTTAGCCGAAAAAGTTATTGCCGTTACCGGATTCTCGGCGGAAGCAGCTGCCGAACCACCCTGATAATTCCAGAGTCCGTTCAGGCAAAGCCAGTCATTTCGCTGAAGTTGTGGGCGCGGATAGTCGCTAAGGGGCACCGGCGCCGTCATGGCCGCTTTTGTCCAGCGGGTTGGTAAATCTGCGTTCTGGCAGCAGGCTGGTAGTGGGATAAACGTGTTGATCCCGGTAAGAAGGGCTAGATAGACGTACTGAAAAGGCTTTAACATACTGCGTTGGCAGGGTTTATTCGAAAAGTGATGTGGCTCGATGCATTACTCAAAAATACTGCTGAACGGGCGAATAATCCTGGCCAGCTGCCACAGCCTGTCCGGCAGTCAACCCGGTTCTCAACGCTTTGGCGGGTAATAATCGACGGATATTTCGCAACATACAGACCAACAAGGACCAAAAATGAGCAAACACCCACCGTAATAAGTCAGTTATTACCCTGACGCAGGCGGGTTTCAAACCGAAGCATGACACCATAGACTCAACGAAAATGAAGACAGGACAGCAAGCAGACGAAAAGCACTCCGACGAGGTTTTTGCGGAAAGTAATGTTCAGCAGCTTCGGGACGCCGTAGAACAGGTTGTTTACGGTGACATTGAACCCGACAAATCAAAGGACCCCGACCGGGCGCACACGGTAGAAGCACTAACGACCCTGGGGCAAATGGGAGAGTTGACCGAGATGGATCTGGACGAAGCCAAAAAAGGCTATCTATAAGGCTTGCTCATCTGCGCTGAGATCAACGGTCTGGCGAAGAAACTGCTCGAAGGCCGCTGCAGAAGCCGGCAGGAACTGCACGGTTATGGGCAGGTAAAAGAACGGTACAAACTGCCATTCGGCAGGTGTCAGCAGGGCCGCCAGTTTAACCCAATCTTTTTCGGTCGTAAGAATTGCTTCTCCCGGCTTCAGATCACGGATCAGCCGCGTAACATCGGCGCGGGTGTACGCATAATGGTCGGCAAAGCGATCATGCGTTACCAGCGTAAAATGCTGCCGAACGTAACGTTCCAGCGGATCCGCGTTGGCAAGCCCGCTAACCAGTCTGACCCGTTCGGGGAACGTGCTACCGAACGTAGCTTCGCGGAACGCGCCTATGTATGACGCATCCACTTCGGAGCTGAACGAGGGGAATGATACGGTACCAGTAAATGCCGCCGGTTTTCCGTACTGTAGTCCCGAAAAGAATACCGGTGTACCAGGCCGGGTGTAGCGACGTATTTGTTCGGTGATACGTTGCTGTCTGCCGGTAGATAAATCCAGTGGACTCTTTGTGACAATGATCGCGTCGGCCCGGTTTGCTCCCTGTCGGCGTTCGCGCAGGCGACCGGCCGGAAACGGATGATCCTCGTAAAAAGGCCGGTTAATATCCATTAGCATTAGGCTGAGATGCGGCCGGACTGCCCGGTGCTGAAAGGCATCGTCGAGCAGAACAAGTTGGGTTTCCGGATGTTGCTCTGTCAGCTGCTGAATGGCGGCAACCCGGCGTTCACCCACACAGACACGCACCTCAGCCCTGAATTTGCGGTAGATTTGCAGGGGTTCATCGCCAATAGTAGTAGCTGTATCGCTGTCGGTCGCAATGCGAAATCCTCGTGTTTGTCGTCCGTATCCCCGACTGACCGTGGCCAGGGGGCGTTTGGCTGGGTCGTGGCCGGTTTGATCCGGAATTTGACCAAAAATCGTGCGCTGCCGTTCTATTAAAAACTCAATCATGGGCGTTTTTCCGGTGCCTCCTACGGTTAAGTTGCCAACGCTGAGGGTATAGGTTTCGGGCTGTACGCTTTTAAATAAGTTATTGTCGTATAGCCAGTTCCGGATAGTAAGGATAAATCCGTACAGACCACTAAAGGGAAGGAGCAACCAGGAAAGCATACAGAAACGCAGGAATTATTTCGAAATAACATCTTTACTAAGTGGTCAAAAGTAGTACTTTTAGGGTTCCGAAAGCCCGCCATCGTTTACCGGTCCAATGAGTCTGAAAGCCGATTACCTGAAATACACGCTGCATTTTCGCTTCGAAGCGGGTACGTCGCGCGGCACCCTCACAGAACGGACGATCTATCTGATTCGGCTTTGCGACACAACAAACCCACAACTCGTTGGCTACGGTGAGTGTGGTCCGCTGGCCGGACTCAGCATCGACGACCGGCCTGATTTTGAAGCCTGTCTGCAACGGGCCTGCCGGGAGTTTACCGAGCTTGATCTGGAAATTTTCAGCTGGAACGTATCGATTATTTTAGACCAGATTTTCGGACGTGACTTTCCCAGTATTCTGTTTGGCTTCGAAACGGCCATGCTCGATTTTCTGGCCGGTGGGCAGCGGGTCATTTATGCGTCGGACTTCACAACTGGTGAGCGCGAACTGCCCATCAATGGCCTGATCTGGATGGGCAGCCCGCAGTTCATGCGTGAGCAGATTGAAGAAAAACTACAGACGGGGTACACGACTATTAAGCTTAAAATCGGGGCGATTGACTTTGACCAGGAGTGTGCGCTGCTGGACATGATCCGGGACCGGTACACACCCGAACAAATCACGTTGCGAGTCGATGCCAATGGGGCATTTCGGCCGGATGAAGCCATGCAGAAGCTCGAACGGCTGGCGGGTTACAACCTTCACTCGATTGAGCAACCCATCAAAGCTGGTCAGCACGATCTCATGGCCGAACTGTGCCAGCATTCGCCCGTACCCATTGCCCTCGACGAAGAACTGATCGGGCATATGGAATACGTCAACAAATTCCGGCTGTTGAAGAAAATTCAACCCCAGTACATTATCCTGAAACCTGGGCTTCTTGGCGGATTTACCCACTGCAATGAGTGGATCGAAGTGGCCGGACGACTCAATATCGGCTGGTGGATTACGTCGGCGCTTGAATCAAATATTGGCCTGAACGCCATTGCTCAATACACCGCTCAGTTTAAGAACCTGATGCCGCAGGGGCTGGGAACGGGTCAGTTATACCACAATAATTTCGAAAGCCCGCTCCGTATTGAGCAGGGGCATCTCCACTTCAATCCCGAGCGCCCCTGGCAGCTGGGGCCGCTGCTCACCAGTAACCTGCAACTGCCCTGACTAATTGGTTTAGTTAGCCCAGTTATTGCCTTTTTTCAGTAATCCCAGCGTTTCTTCTTCCCGGCTTCCTGCTTCAGGTCGAAAATCGTAGGTCCAGTTGGCCTGTGGGGGCATACTCATCAGTATGGATTCGGTACGTCCGTTGGTTTCCAGGCCAAATTTGGTGCCCCGGTCCCAGACGAGATTAAACTCAACGTAGCGTCCCCGGCGCTGAAACTGCCATTGTTTTTCGCGTTCACCGTAGGGTATCGACTGATTCTGCCGCATAAAATGCGTATAAATTGGCGCGAACGCGTTGCCAACATCCTGCACGAACGCAAACAGGTCAGCTTTATGGGCCGGACTGTCGGGTTTCAGATAATCGAAGAAAATACCGCCAATACCACGGGTTTCCTGTCGGTGGGGGATGTAGAAATAGTCGTCGGCCCAGGGTTTGAACCGGTCATAATACGCTGGATCGTGCCGGTCGCAAACGGTTTTCAGTTGCTGATGAAACCAGTGGGCGTCTTCGGCCACTACGTAATGGGGCGTCAGGTCGATGCCCCCGCCAAACCAGCTGTGGCCACTGCTCATCTCGAAATACCGGACATTCATGTGAATAATCGGGACCATCGGGCTGTGCGGGTGAATGACGATAGACACCCCCGTCGCAAAGAACTGAGCGGGCTCTGTCAGGTTCAGCGACCGTAACGTGGCTTCGGTAGCCTCGCCATGCACCGCCGAAAAACCAACGCCCCCTTTTTCAATGACGTTGCCCCCCGAAAGCGTGCGGGAACGGCCCCCGCCACCGCCGGGCCGCTGCCAGGTATCTTCCCGAAAATCTGGGGTTAGCTGCGGGCCGACCGCCCGGTCTGTGTCGACTAGGGCCTGGCAGATTCGGTCCTGAAGGTCCTGAAAAAAGTGAGTTATGGTATTCTGGGTAATGAGTTGATCCGAAGTCATCATGGCGCAAAGGTCGCAGGAAATTATTATTCTGCTAGTTTTAGGGCGTAGCGCGTTGGGCGCGGTTTATCGATGAGCAGCAATAATCCCTGTTCTGTCAGCTGGCGCAGGAGTTTACCAGCCCGGTATTCTGAGATGTTAATTAGCTTGGCAAATTTATCGGCCGTGATATGGTCGTTCTTACGCAGGTATTGGATCAGCGTACGGGCCGTTGGGGATTTGATGAGCCGCGCGTCGACCGATTCATCGCCAATGATGAACTTATTGGTTGGAACCGTTTTATCGCGTGACCGGACGTAGATAATTCGTTTGCCCGATTCATCAATGGCATAGTGAGGTTTTTCGTCGCTTTTCGAGATAGTCACCGCCAGGATCTTCCGTCCGTCAAGCGACAACGTTTCGTAGCTGATAGTCAAGGCCGGTTCTACCAGTTCATCCGAGGCCTCTTCCAGTTTGCGGAGTTCGCGGATTTCAGAAGGGACGCCCAGTATTTTACCGTCGTCGGACACGCCAATTACTAACGTGCCGCCCGAGCAGTTGGCAAAAGCCGCCAGCGTGCGGGCAATCCGGTGGGCTGATGAAAGGGAGCGTTTAAATTCCAGGGTATTACTTTCCCCTTTTATAATCAAATCGTCGAGTTCGGTACGCGTCATATTCTTTTCAACAGAAAGATCGGAAAAATATTTCAATTCCCTGAATCGTTCCGTACCGGTCATAAAAAACGCTCCGGAAATGGACGTTTCCGGAGCATAAAAGGAGGCTGTAAAATCAGGCCCGGTGATTACTCTTCCGTTGCTACCGATTTTTTCCGCCCGCGTGGTTTTCCCGTATATTCTGGTTTAGTTTCGGGTTCCAGCTGTAGTTCATAGCCAGTGATATCACCTTCGTAATCAAATGGTTTGATGGTGAAAACGTATTTTGTGCCGCTATAATCAATTTTGCCTTTTTGCAGAATAACGGGCAGGGGAATCGTGTAACTTTTAGCCCCTTTTTCCATCTGGAAGGTTTCGTTCGTTTCTTCCGAAGTAGGAACTACGTACAACGATTTAATTTTGCGCTTACCTTCCTGCGTACCAATTTGAAAAGAAATACCATCTGGTTCAAGGCCCAGTTGCGTAACGGATTTTATTGGAAAAACTAACTTTCCTGTCGACGAAATATAGCCGGTTGCAGGAACCTCCTTTGCTTTAGGAGTACTCTTTGCTGGCGTTTCGCTGTTGTCTTCCTGTTTGAAGAAATGAATTTTAGGTGCCTTCATTTTCAGAGTCTTAGTGATTGATGTTCTTTCTTTGCAAATATAGGGATCAACTAATAACTCCTATGAGCTATTACAATTTATTGATAAAAAAATAGGCGAAAATATTTTGAAGTCATTCTGAAAAGCAAGGTAGGTATCTATGTTTTTTGATAAAAATGAATACTAATTTAGCTGGTACGTCTTGGTCTAACACCGGTTAACTGATAAAACTTAACTTGCTTAATCGGACGGAGAAGCTGAATCAAAAGGTTATTATTTCGAAACAGAGAATCATTTATTTGGATTATTCTAGTGTGTAGGAGCTTGTTGTTCAGGTGATTATTCCTGCAATGAAGGTGAATTAATCTAACGCAAGAATAACACGACTAAACGTTTTTTCAGAACAGATGACAATGCCATTGGTAAGAGGGTCGGAAATGAAGCGAGAAGACGTTCCGCCAGTTTCATGAGATGAACTTGTTGAGTACGCTATTGTAAGAAGAAATAAGTTTATTTGACCAAAACATGATCATGAAGGTGTAGTGTTTCTGGGAGGAAATAATAAACCTATAGGGCACGAGCTCGCCTTTACGCACCTGCCAGCTATGAATCAAATAATGAATCACCCGGCTATTCTGTTGTCATCAACGGAGGAGACTGTCTGCCAACTACTACTATTTATAAAATAACTGAAGGTACTGCCTGTATTTTTTGTCGCAGACTGCCTAGTAGTCTATTCTAATTTTACATTTGGGTTGACCCGTACGTTGCATGGCTGGTAATGAACGTAATAATTTCAACGTTTTAAACGTCATTACCCACGTACCGGGTAGGCATTGACACATAGATTGAGTACGTATCGACAAGCCGGCTGTACAGAGTAAAGCAAATGAGCTCCACGAACGTTGGGAATTAAACTAAGCCCAAAAAAGCAGCGCTTGAACGTTAGGGGAAATAGTTTACCGGGAGTTGTAAATTTAGTGCCACGAATGGATAAGCGAGAAACGGCTATCCAGAAAAACCGTTTCAACTCAAACAAAAAATATGGGCCTTCGCATTAAATGCGAAGGCCCATAGCAATGCCTATTAGTTTCTACGTTGTAATCTGAAATGAACCGGCTGTTAAAGCCGTGAAACGAATGAAATCAGTTGCTCGTCTGTCGCTGGGATTGTTGCAGTTTTTGCTGAGCTGCAGCCCCGATTTTATTCTGCGAGGTACGCCCAACTGTATTCGCGCCTAGATTGGAAAAGATTCGAAACGAAGCAATCTGGAATCCCCCGGCATCGGTGTAACGTTATATGTACAATGGCTCGTTTGGAAAGACGACCGCTGACGGTTAGTGTCTCATGGTGTCTTTCCGGGCACCGGACGAAGTTCGGCGGGGTTCAAATTGCCGTCCTTTTCCCATTCTGGCGTCTTTGTCCCGTTCCTTAGCCATCCGGTAGCTGGGAATGGCATTGTCTTTACTCGTCATTTTCTCGTTGAGCGAGGTTTGTGGAATTGGTTTTTTAGCCTCTGCTTTGGATACCGGTCTGGTCGATTTGGAGCCGGTTAATGGAGTTTTTGACGCTGGTTTGGTTGTTTGGGCCAGGGATGTCGTTGAAATCAGCAGGGCACCGAGCAATATTTTAAGCATAGCTGTTCACAAGGTTGAGTAGACAAAAAGCTGATAAACTATCAGAACTGACAATAGTACTCCGAACTCAACCGCTTTGTTTCGATCGAAGCTGCTCTTTAATTTCCGTTTAATTGAACTGACTTTCTCTCTCGATTTATTTTTCTTTCAGCAGTCGCAGCAAAACCCCATTGGTCCAGCCGAAACCATCCTGATTAGGGTATTCTCCGCCCTTAGCAGAAACTGTATTAACGACGTCATATTTTTCAACCATTTTTCCCGAGGCTTTGTATACCCGCAGGTTTTCGGTCATCCACTGGCGTTTGATCCGATTGGCCAGAGCCGTTTGTCGATAATTGCGCAAGCCGCGGATAGCTACCCACTGCAAGGGGGCCCAGCCATTAGGAGCATCCCACTGCTGTCCCGTCCGGACCAGCGTTGTCGTAAGACCGCCGGTTTTCAGAAAACTGCGTTCCAGCATCCGGGCCACCGCCACTGACTGCGCCGTGGTTGCTACGTTGGCGAACAGGGGAAAAACGGCCGCCAGGGAATAAACTGTTGCCTGTTTGCGGGCCACAAAATCGTAGTCAAAAAAGAACTGACGTTTAGCGTTCCAGCAATAATGCTGAATAGCGGCCTGCCGTTGATTGGCCAGCTGGGTGTAGAGCTTTTCCCGGTTTGCATCGCCCTTTAAACGGTACGCCTGGGCCAGCGTTCGCTCCAGGTTAACGAGCAGACAATTGAGATCGACAGGAATGAAATCGGTGGTGTGAATAGTACGAAGCTGTTTGCCGTCGCGGAACCAGCGGGAACTGTAATCCCAGCCCGATTCGGCCCCGGCGCGCAGGTGGCGGTACAACACCTGCGGGTCTTTGCTGCGCCGGCCCAATTCGACGTCTTCGCGGTAGGACTCGGGGCGGGGGCTTGTTTTGTCGTCGTAATAACGGTTGAGGAATACACCATCAGCCAGCCGGACTACGCGCCGAAATGCGGGTTGCTGGGTCGTGAGTTGATCCTCGCCGTCCATCCAGAAATCGTGTTCTTTCTGGAGCTGAGGCAGGTATTGAAGTAGTACCCGACGCCCGCGGACTTCGCTGAGCAGACCAACCATGTACGAAAAAAACGGCGGCTGTGATCGACCCAGGAAGTAGGTCCGGTTTCCGTTGGGGATGAAACCAAAACGGTCGATGAGGTACGCAAAATTGTCGATCATGTGCTGGATCTGCTGCGATCGACCGGATACCTGCAGGCCCAGCATGGTAAAATAACTGTCCCAGTAATAAATCTCGCCGAAACGCCCGCCGGGCACTACGTATGGTTTGGGTAACGGAATCAGTGACCCCGTTGGGCCACCCGCTTTGGGCCGGGCGTCGGCGGGGCGGGTCAGTACAGGCCAAAGCGCTGTGATGTGCTCCTCGGCCGACTGATTCGCTTCGCTGGTATAACCTGTAGCCGGCGTGACGGGGCGGGTGAAATTTTGGTCGACAAAGGTCTTTAAGTTGAAATTCGGCTGGGTGCGCTCCCGCTCGTAGCTGGTCAGGATCGTAGCCGTAGCAAATTTGGGGGTACAGTCGGCAAAAGTTTTGGAATCCGGAAAAATGCGGCCCATCTGCACCGCTTCGAATAACTTGCCAAACTGCTCATCGGGCCCCTGTAACGACTCGACGGCCGGTTCAGGGACGCCTACCGACGACGGACGATCGGGCAGCAGTAAACTGACTAGAAAAAACGTACTGACAAGAACGGGAATACTAACGCGGTGACTATAGGAAAACATAAACTGAGGGTAACCTGATTCTAGGTAGAACGAATCAGTTGGGGGCGGCTAATACACAGGCGGGGGATTTTTCAAAAAGGCATTCCTGAACGCGGTGAAGCTAATGGGGCATTCAGCCATGTCAAGGCGAGCTCCTACTGGCTCACGGTAACGGGTTAAAATGATTGGCCGGATCGCCATATGCAGTAATCCTCAATTGGTTGTACCTACTTGTCCAGTTGAGCTTTACATTTGGGCGAGATCATGTTTTATTCTCTATTTCGTTACGCTATACCTTCAACTCTGTGAAGAACCGAGCAAAATTTCTGGTTTTAGGTGGACTTCTGGTGTGGAATGCCAGTTTTTCCCAGACTAAACACATCGTATATAAAGAAAGCCTGGCCGATTTCCCGAATCCTGAACGGGGCTTCTATATTCCATTCGGTACCAGCACCGAAAACTTCAAACCGCTGGACAAAGCCGTTCTGCTGAATTATCGACGACAACCTCAACAATCCAGCAAAGCCAGTTATTCGTTTTTCTGCTCGCTGATTTACCGGGCTTACCGGCTCGAACGCTTCAAAACGTCGCCGATTGACGCCGATTTCCTGCAAAAGATTCAGGCTGATGCCAATACCGCCCGATCGGCCGGAGTGAAGTTGATCTTACGTTTTTCCTACACCGATAAAACCCATTCCGGCGACTGCCCCGATGAGTACAAAATCTGTCCGCCCTACGGTGATGCCAGCAAACCGGTGGTGCTGGCACATATTGCCCAGCTCAAGCCGCTGTTACAGAAGAATGCCGATGTTATTGCGGTTTTGCAGATGGGTTTTATTGGTATCTGGGGCGAAAACTACTTTACCGATTACTTTGGCGATGCGTCGCTCAATCACCTGGGCGTAGTTCCTGATAGTAGCTGGCGCGATCGGAACGAGGTGTTAAATGCCCTGCTAGATGCGCTCCCCAAAGAGCGCATGGTGCAGGTTCGCACTCCGCAGATCAAACAGCGGTTTGTGAGCGGCCCGCAGGCACCGGTAGCTATGTCACCAATGAGCGAAAAGGAAGCGTTTAGTCAATCGACTACGGCCCGGATCGGGTTTCACAATGACTGCTTTCTGGCGAGCGCCGACGATTACGGGACCTTTTACGATTACGGTAATTCGTCCTCTAAACGCGGCCCCGCCAACGAGTGGCTCCGGCGGTATTTTGAAGCCGATAGCCGGTACACGGCCGTTGGCGGAGAAACGTGCGACGATGCGTTCAGCCCGCAAAACGATTGCGCGCCGATTGGCCGGGCCGAGCAGGAAATGGCTGCTATGCATTACAGCTACTTAAATGCTGCGTATAATAATGACGTCAACAACGACTGGCATACGGACGGATGCATGGCAAAAATCCGCCGGAACCTGGGTTATCGCTTTGTGCTGGAAGGAGCAACCCTACCCACAAAGGTGCGGGCCGGGCAGGCACTCACTTGTGAAATCAACCTGAAAAACGTGGGATACGCTTCGCCTTATAACCCGCGCCCCCTTCAGCTTTTGCTGCGACACACAACGACGAAAGCGGTGACCGTTCTGAACAGCCAGACCGACGTTCGGAAATGGTTCAGCGGCCCGATTCAGTGGCGGGAATCGATTACGTTACCTGCTGGTTTACAGACGGGTCAATACGAACTGCTGCTAAATTTACCCGATGCCTACGCGTCGCTGGCCAACCGATCTGAATACAGTATTCGCCTGGCCAACGAAGCGGTCTGGGAAGCGACTACTGGGTACAATCGCCTGAATCATACGCTGGTTGTGGAGCCCTGACGACATCGATTAGAAAACCGATGAATAACCTGTCAAAGTAGTGGACAGATTAGAACGGGGCTTTTTTTGCGCTTTAGCGCGGTACCTCCAGCTCGTCTCGCGAGGGGAGTTTAGGGAAGCGGGCGTGGGGCTCGCGCTGATACCAGTAAGCCACCGTGGCAATATCGGACTGCTGCGGATAATACCGCCCACCGCTACGCCAGCCCAGATCCTGAATGTTGACTTTCAGTTCTTTTTCGAAGCGAACAGGGTCCATGATGTGCCAGCGGTACATACCAAATGCCTGCTGGGATTTGTACAGACCGTCGGGCCGTATAACCTGGTGCAGACCGGCGTAGGGCGTTGAGAACGCTTCGTACTGGTGCGTTTTCTTGTTCTCGAAATTGTACGAGCCGCAGAAATAATCTTCCGTTCCGGTGCCTGAAATGGTCGGAAACTGCTGATCGCCATCCATGAAGAACTTAATTTCGCCCTCGCCCCACCAGCCATTGTTACGGGTACCTACGGCCATGAATGTACCCACGTATTGCCCTTTGCCCTGCACGCCGTCCAGAATTGTGTGCAGCGATCCCTTTGTGGGATTCGACCGGCGAAACTGGGCGTGAAAATACGCTTCGTCCTCGCCAATGGCCGTCAGTGTGTAGTTGATCTGGTAGTAAAGCCGCATTGACTCGTCGGGGTTCTGGTTCTCCAGCGTGATCTTACACCTTTTGCGGAACGGCATCTTCCAGTAGCAGTTGAAAGCGCTGCCGGGATTGACCGTAACGGCCAGCGAGTTTAGGAGCGCGTATTCGTTCCAGGCCATGCCGAAAAAATCGCCGACGGGTACCTCGACAGAGGGCTCTTTCTCATCGTCCCAGTAAAAGCGCAGAATCGAGTAGCGCCAGTTGCCGGTGGGCGTCATCCAGATCTGCTGAATGGCACCAGGACCTTCCATCTCAGCAATAGTGACCGTTTCTCCTTTTTCAACAATGATAAACGGATTTACTTTCCAGCCCTGCCCCAGATCGCGGGCTTCGTTGGCAGCATTGGCTACGTTGCGTTGCCCTTTCTGCTTAACAGGGTCGGCCATACCGCCCTTGCCCCGCTCACCCGTAAAATTCTCGGGACTAATCGAGCGGGTCTTCGCGTTGGACAGACGTGACAGAGTACTGAGATTCATGTCCAGCCCGTCGAAACCAGGTAAGCGCTGTGCCAGCGCGCTGTACGTTGTGCAAAGAGTCAGCCAGCAAAGAAAGACGTATTTCATAGGAATAAAGGCAGGAAATAACAGACCGGATATCACATCGTCAGTACGGCCAGGAAGGAAACCAACATACTGCCAGTGCAAAACAGCGTAACGAATCGTTTTCGCGGATCAGGCCAGTGTTTCCGGCTTCGCAGGGTGATGAGCAGCAGGATAGCGGCCAGCGGCATTGTTAGTAAAGAAAACGGCAGCAGACAAAACGCAAAATAATCCGGAAGGGTATCGGCCCGGACAGCCTGGAATAGTCCGCCAAGGACCAGCAGCCAGATTCCTCCGTTGAGGAGAGCCGCCCAATAACACTGCGTTGTCCAGCGGAGCTGGTGTAGATTGGAGTACAGGTTCGTTTCTGACATCGTTTCTAACGTTGGTAGTTGACCGTAAGAGAAAACTACCTCAGAAAGTCAGCCCGTTTAGCTTCCTACTGACTTTCCAGCGTCGTCGGGCTGGGGGGCTGCAGCGGTGCTGGAATAGCGCTGTACGTATCTGTCTGCGCGACGAAGTGACTTACTTTGGGTGGAGTCGGGGCGATATGAAACTGTTCCACCATTTCCTGTACGGCAATATCCTCCTGGGTAAACCGCTGGTGCTGGCGGAGGTGATCGGCCCAGGAAGCTACCATAAAGAACTCAACCTGCCGCTCGGGCTGGGTGATGTCGGTGAATACGCCAACCCGCAGGGCACCATCGCGGAGCCGAACCCGCTTGAGTGCTTCGGTGGCCTGCAGAAAAGCGGCCAGCGTCTGGGGATCAATACGGTATTCGATCATAACAACGACCGGCCCGTCGTCGGGCGCGACATGGGCGCGATTATCGGGTTCATCCCATGTCCCGGCGGGCGCCAGATCGAGGGAGGCCGTTTGCTGGATAGGAAACCAGATCGCCAGTAGCATGGCGATGACCAGCGCACCAGCCGCGCTAACTAGGGCCGTAGTCAGCCCAAACTGACTCGCTACGCTTCCCCAAATCAGGCTTCCAAAGGCTGTACCACCTTGAAAAACAAGTAGGTACAGGCTGAGCACCCGCGCCTGCACCCATTTGGGCAGATTGAGTTGTACGGAAATGTTGAAGCTGGTCAGGGTCAGCAACCACGATACCCCCGCCATAAACATGACCGGGTACAGAAAATAAATAGTCGTGAACGTTGCCAGCGCCAGTTCGGCCAGGGCGAAACCGATCATGCCAACCAGGATCCGCTGACTAATAACCAGGTATTGCTGAATAGTATTCATCAGCAGTGCCGCCGTGACGGCCCCCGTACCCAGGCAAGATAACATGATACCGTACGTCCCCGAACTTAAGTGGAGCCGCTGGGCAATCACCAGCGACAGCAACGCCCAGAGCGCGCTGGCCCCGAACGTAAAGGCCGACGCCCGGATCATAATGGCGTGAATCGCCGGCGAAAACTGGACGTAACGAATCCCGGCCCGCAGGGCACTAACGAAGTTTTCGCCGGGCAGGCTCGACTCCGCAATGGGGCGCTTCCATTGGTAAAGTACCAGGCAGGTGCCCAGAAACGAGAGGCTGTTGAGCAGGAAAACGTAACCCGGAGAGAAATAGGCAATGATAAGTCCACCCAGGGCGGGGCCGATGGCGCGGGCTGCGTTCATGCTGACGCCGTTGAGCGTAAGGGCTGCCGGAAGAAGCCGACGCGGTACCAGCTCCGACGCTATGGTTTGCCAGGCAGGGGCGTTAAAGGCGGCCCCAACCCCGAGCATGAAGGTCAGAAAAAGCGTAGACCAAGCCGTGGCTACGCCCATCAGTGTCGTTACCGCTAGCGTCAGCGCCATAACCGCCATGAACGCCTGGGTAACCAGCAGCAACCGACGCCGGTCGAGGAGGTCGGCAATAACGCCAGACGGGACGCTGAGCAGAAAGACCGGCAGGCTGGTGGCTGTCTGCATCATGGCAACCAGTACCGATGACGTAGACAGTGTAGTCAGCAGCCAGACCCCGGCGGTGTTCTGCATCCAGGTGCCAATGTTGGAAACGAAGGCGGCAATCCAGACGGCCCGGAACAGTGTAATGTGAAAGGCTTCCCAGATGGAAGGCGGGGGTTCGAGCGTTGCGTCCGTTTGAATACGTGGCATGTAATCGATGAAAACTGGTAGTAACAGCCTGATTCTATTGCCTGATGGCCTGTCGTAAGGGCCTGCCCGTTGGCTAACGGAACCGGGCTATCGGAAAAACACTGAAGCGGGTCAGTTGTTCTAGGTGGTAAATGAGTTTATCAGGGTCCTTATACCAAATCAAGAACGAGTATGCCACAGGGAGACAAATCGGCCTACACCGACAAGCAGATTCGGCAGGCTGAACACATTGAGGAAGGATACGAAAAACAGGGGGTGCCCGAAGAGGAAGCGGAAAGCCGGGCCTGGGCAACAGTAAATAAAATATCGGGTGGTGGCAAGAAAAGCGGCTCAGGTCGCGGCCATGCCGAGAACAAGGAACCCATGCAGAAAGGGGGCAAAAAAGGCGGTGCTGCATCAGCGTCCCGCACGGCAGAAGAACGGTCTGCCTCCGCTAAAAAAGCCGCTGCTACACGCAAACGTAACGCCGAGAAAGCGTAAGGGAGATAAAAAAGAGGAAAGACCCAAGACAAAAGATGTGAGAAGAAACGTGAACAGGAACGTGCCTGTTAATCTTTTCCGGTTACGTTTTTTGTCTCGGGTCTTTTTGTCTAATGTCTTTCCTCTTTTATCTTATCACGGCATCACCCGCACCGATACACTGGAGGGCTGTTTAGGGGAGAAATAGACCCGATGCGTTGCCTTCTGAAAATCTGCTTCGGTAGCATGGTAAATGTCCACGAACTTCTGCGGATTGCGGTCCACCAGTGGGAACCAGGAGCTTTGCACCTGTACCATGATTTTGTGACCTTTCCTGAACGTGTGGGCCGCGTCCTGCATATCGAATTTCACCTCCGATACCTCGCCCGGTTTCATAGCTTCCGGTTTGGCGAAACTGTTGCGGAACTTGGCCCGCATTACTTCACCCCGGATAAGCAGTTGAAAGCCGCCCATCTTCGTGCCGGGAATTGGGCTGTTATTGGGCGCATTATTTGGGTAGACGTCAATCAGTTTCACGATGAAGTCGGCATCCGTACCGGTGGTTGACACGAACAGATCGGCCATCACGTTACCCGAAATTGTTACGTCCTCTGTTAATGTATCCGACTCGTAGACCAGTACGTCGGGGCGGGTGGCGGTAAAACGCTGATCTTCATACATGAAATCGGCACCCCGAATGGTCCGGATTTCGTTTGTATACGGAACCGGCTTGTTTGGATCGCTGACGTACTCGTCATAACTGGCTGAGCCGGTTTTGGGCGCGTCGAACGAGAGCTTGCCATTCGGCTGGAAATACAATTTCTTTTCCTGCGCGGCTTTGGGCGGCCACGAATCATATTTTTTCCACTGGTTTGAGCCCGTTTCGAAAATATACGCTTTGGGCAGCTGCGGATCAGGCTTGTCTTTCAGGTAGTGACCAAACAAGGGAAACTCGATCGTTTCGCGGTAGAAAGGACCCGTTGGCGAGTCGAAACGGATATTGCCCAGGCTTTCACCCGGTCCCCGCGACCAGCCTCCGTGAATCCAGGGACCCATTACCAGCAGGTTGGGTGATTTAGGATTGTTCCGCTCAATGCCCGCGTACGTTTTCAGCGGACCGTACAGATCTTCCTGGTCGAACCAGCCCCCCACGGTCAGCACGGCCGGTCTGATATTTTTCAGGTGCGGCACGGGCGTACGAGCCTGCCAGAACTCGTCGTAATTCGGATGATCCATCATCTGATTCCAGATGGCGTTCTGGCCTTTGAAAATGTTGTCGTTCACGTTCCGGATCGGCCCAAGATTCTTGTAAAACTCGTACCCGCTGGGCGTGCCGTAGGCCGAAAAAGACGGACTCCCTTTTGGGGTTGGTTCGGGACGGGGAGCGCCGTAGGACGATAGGAACGCAAACGTACCCATCAGAAAAAACGCACCGTTGTGGTGGCGGTCGTCGCCCATAAACCAGTCCGTTACCGGGGCCTGGGGCGACGCGATTTTCAGCGCAGGGTGGGCGTCGATGGCCGTCATAGTTGTGTAGAAACCCGGTGCCGAAATGCCCCAGCTGCCCACGCGACCGTTGTTGTTTGGGATGTTTTTGAGCAGCCACTCGATGGTGTCGTTCGTATCGGAGCTTTCGTCAACGTCGGTTTTCTTTTTCTTGTTGGGAATGAAAGGCTGCACCGCCACAAAATTGCCCTCCGACATGTATTTCCCCCGAACGTCCTGGTAAACAATGATGTATCCATCCCGGGCAAACAGCATGGAGGGTCCCAGCGATGTTTTATACTTGTCTTCCCCGTAAGGGGCTACGCTATAGGGGGTCCGGTCCAGCAGAATCGGGTATTTCTCGCTGGTGTTTTTAGGGACATAAATCGACGTGAATAGCTTGATGCCGTCGCGCATCGGAATCATGCGTTCGAGCTTCGTATAGTTCTCCCGAATGTAAAGCGAATCCTCACGGTTGGCCCGTATCTGCGCTGCCAGCTGGTGCGTCAGCAGCGTTAGAAAACCGCACAAAAGAAGGCCCGACAAACGAAGACGCTGGCCGGGTCGCTGAATTATAAAATGCATCATTGATGAGTTGGTTGTATGCTGACAAAGCGGAAATATAGTACGGAATCGTGACTTTTCGGGCGGTATCAACCAGCAAGACTACATGGATTGGCTAGTCGAGGCTGGTTTTCTTAGCCCCTAATTGTCGGTCAGCCAGTCGCCGAAACCGGATGCGATTGTACTGCTGCAAAAGAATAGGGTAAACGTTATAGACCAGGTTGCTGATCGTGAACACGATGGCCCAAATCCAGTAGCTATATATTAGCGCATAGACCGTTGTCAGCAGGAAGAACACAAAAACCACCGTATGGAACCGCTCGTTGGCGGACGCTTTACTCAGGTGCGACTTGACTGATAAAGTCCGGACCGTATTGTAGGCCGCTTCTCTCCGCCGGATCAGGTGGTTCACCAAAATCCCGTTCTGCGTGTATTTCCGAACAGTACGTAGGCCCAGCCTCTGGTAGATCGCCGTAGTATTGCTTAGCTGAATGGCCCGGAAGAACGAGGGCGGTAAGAAAAACACCAGCAAGCTGATGGCTAAAAAAGTATATAACCAGTTCACTGGCAGAGCAACGTAGCAGAAATAGCCGATGGGGGCAAACGCCAGAATTGTCCAGAAGAAGTTGATCAGCTGATTATAGATCGTAACGGTTTGCTTGACTGTCGCCGATTTCTGGCGTCTGGCTGGTTCCATAAGCTTGTTGTGATAACCGGCTTATTCTATCGGGTGATCCTGATCTGACTCGACCAACTTTTTCAAACGGTGATCTGATCGTTTGGGGCGTTCCGTCTTCTGCCTCACCAACATCATCGCTGCTGGACAATGACTTGAACGTTTATTGAGCAATAAAGAGCGTTCCTGCCGTGTAATTTATCCAAGCGTTTACGGAGAAATCACAGAGTTGATTCTCGCCAGGGCATTTACCACATTACCCTGCGATTCTTTACTTTGCAGGCATTAACTGAGCCGCTTATGAAACTCACCTGGACATTCTACCCCAAAGGTCAGCCCAGCGTTACGTTAACGGTCGTATATGTTCCCGGTCTGGACGGACCCGGTCTGGACGGACCCGGTCTGGACGGACCCGGTCTGGACGGACCCGGTCTGGATGGACCCGGTCTGGATGGACCCGGTCTGGACAGAAAAAATACCCCTGGCTATCTGGAAGTTGATACCAATACAGCGTACGTGAACTGGTCTGCCTTTCGAGTCTTTAACTCCGACGACCAGCCAGCCAAGCGAGCCCTGTTTGGATCATTGACGCGTGTTGATACCTTCGTAAATTCGGCTGAATCAAGTTCATAATGACTCGATTGATTCGTCCGGGTTGCAACGAATAATATTAACAAACTTACCTAATAGTAAGCAGGTCATAGGACCAACAAACCAGCGGCTCGCCAGTCAGCCCAGCCCTCGGTTTGCTGAAACTCGCCAAAGCTGCCCAGGCCGGCCTGCTCAAACGTAGTACCCAGCCGTTGAACTGTCTGTGGTTCCGATGCCTTGAGGCTGAGTTGCGGCCACTGCTGCATCAGCCATTCGCCAACTGGCAGGGGCAGGTCCAGCACCAGATCATCCTGTCGACGAGCAAAGGTCAGCTCCGCCTGGGGGACCGGCGCTGTCCGTTGAGGATACCGCCGTCCGCGACGGGGTTCTGCTACGGCTAGTGTAGGCGCATGGCCTGGCCAGACCACCAGCGCGTTGCTACGTACCTGATCGTCGCTGGTATCGGCAATGGCTTTTTCGATGTATCGGGGTGGTATGGAGGTTGCCGGGACCCGGAACGAAAACCAGTTGGCCAGCGGCATATCCAGCCCCACGCCGTGCATGTAGTTGAACAGCGACTTTCGCAGTCCCTCAGCAAACCGGTCGTGATCGGCTCCCAGTGGATCAGCATGATCCAGATCATTATCGGCAAAGGGGCCATCGGCGGGGCCAATGCGCTGTACGTCGAAACCGGCGGGATGCAGCCCCACCGGACTGTGGGCCGTCATGGCAAACCGGTGCCAGAAGCCGGATTGAACCGCACCAACGGAAAACAACTGCCGCACCATCTCCAGCGAATCGATGGTTTCCTGGGCAGTCTGCGTTGGGAAACCGTACATCAGATAAGCATGCACCATGATGCCAGCCGCCGTGAAGTGATCGGCCACACGCGCCACCTGCGCCACCGTCACGCCTTTTTTCATCCGCTCCAGCAAGCGATCCGACGCGACTTCCAGCCCACCTGATACGGCAATACAACCCGACAGTTTAAGCAGTTGGCATAAGTCGGCTGTAAAGGCTTTCTCAAACCGGATGTTGGTCCACCAGACCACCGTTAGCCCCCGACGCAGAATTTCCAGCGCCAGGTCCCGCATGAGCGCAGGGGGAGCCGCTTCATCCACAAAGTGGAAACCATTCTGCCCCGTCTGGGCCATGATCGTTTCAATACGGTCGCAGAGCAGCCCCGCGGTGAGTGGTTCGTAGCGGGCAATGTAATCGAGCGAAATGTCGCAGAAGGAGCATTTACCCCAGTAGCAGCCGTGCGCCAGCGTCAGTTTGTTCCAGCGGCCGTCGCTCCACAGCCGGTGCATGGGGTTGGTCACCTCAATGACCGATAGATAATCATTCAGCGGCAGGTCGGCATAGTCAGGGGTACCGGTGTCGCGCTGGGCAACATCCCGATCGGTGGCTCCGTTCTGGTACACCACACCACCGTCTACCCGCATGAATGTCCGTTTCAGTTTAGCGACTTCCCGCCGTCCCTGCAGGTGTTCGAGCAACGAGCGCAGGGGCGCTTCGCCATCGTCCAGACTCACAAAATCAACGTAGTCGAACAGACGCGGCTCGCGCAGGCTGCGAAGTTCGGTATTGGCGTAGCCTCCGCCCAATACTACCCGAACATCCGGATAGTGCTGTTTCAGGTGCCGCCCGCAGAGCAGCGCTCCAAACAGATTTCCCGGAAACGGCACTGTCAGGCAAACCACATTGGGTTCATACTGCGCCAGTTTCTGATCCATGAGACGTAACAGTGTCTGACCAACCAGTGTGTCGGGCGCGGTCAGGGCATTTTGAAGGTCATCAAAATGAGTAGCGGTTCGACCCAGTCGCTCGGCATATCGGCTGAAGCCAAAATGGGGATCAATGGCTTCCGCCAGCAGATCACCAATATCTTCCAGATACAGCGTCGCTAAATGCCGGGCTTTGTCGTGGAGGCCCATCGTGCCGAAGGCCCAGTCCAGTTCATCGACTTCGGCGAAGCGGGAGGCTTCGGGCAGGTAACTTCGGTCGGCAATGGCGTGGGCCAGTGTTGGATTTTTGTGCTGTAAAAAACGAATCGTCGGCTCAATCGTCGTTACGTAATCGGCCCGGAGCCGTAGCATCCGCCGGCTGTTCTCGCTTAAATTTGGTACCGTAGTGGCTGTTTCAAACAGATCGTTTAATCCTTTCGTGGAAAAGAGTGCCAAGATCGTTTCAATGCCCAGGTCTGCCTGATGCGCGACTACTGAGCCGCCATCGACCAGGTCCAGGGTGTTCAAATAACCTTTTAAATAGGCAGTAGCCGGGTAGGGGGTATTAAGTTGCGTAAACGGGGGCGTCAGCAGCAGTACGCGAATAGTCATACGGTATCGGTGTCCCGAAATTCCAGTTCGGGCATTGTAAATAATTCTGCAACGAATACGCCCGGTATATCATTCCCAAGCCCCAGAATAGGGAAGAATTTTCGGGCAAACCGACCCTGTAAACCGGTGCTTTAGCCTACTTTACCGAACAACCATTCCTATCTTTACCGCATGAAGTCATTACCGCTGACGACTGCTAGACTAGACGATGTGCCGGGCCTGGTTCAACTCGTAAACCGATCGTACCGGGGCGACAGCTCGCGACTGGGCTGGACCACCGAAGCCGATCTGATCGACGGCACCCGCATCGACGAGACATCTCTGCAAATGCTGATCAATAACCCCGATGGGCGGCTCTTTGTCGGCTGGATTGATGATGAAATCTGCTGCTGTGTGTACCTGGAAACCCAGCCTACTGCGCTATACCTGGGAATGCTAACGGTCGATCCACGCATGCAGGGGCAGGGAGTGGGCAAACAACTGTTGGCAACCGCCGATCAGTACGCCAGGGAACAGGGTTGTTCGGTGATCACGATGACCGTTGTCGCCCAGCGACCAGAACTGATTGCCTGGTACGAGCGGCACGGATTTCAGCCAACGGAGGAGACGCTGCCGTTTCCCGGAGGAACCCGGTTTGGCGTACCACGCCAGCCGCTGACATTGGTCGTACTCCGGAAGGCGGTATAACCGTTTCACTTGGAGATGGGGAACCAACGAGCGTACCTTTGCCCCTTTATAAACCTTTTTTAGTATGTTTCGAACGCTTCTATCGTTCGGTTGTCTGGTGCTACTGAGTCTGACATTTCTGGCTCCCGCATCGCTGGCCTGGAACAAGGCTACCCACATGGCCATTGGCGCCATGACGTACCATAGTCTGCAGCAAACGTCGCCCCAGACCCTGACGCGGGTGGTAAACCTGCTCAAGCAGCATCCCTATTACCAGACCCAGTGGGATACGCTGATGACGAACCGGCAGCTGACCGGACCGCAGCGCGATGAGTACCTGTTTATGCTGGCGGCTCGCTGGCCTGACGACATCAAAGGCAAGGATGCCTACCACGATCATTTCAGCTGGCATTTCATCGATTACGTGTACGCTCCTCAGCTGGGGATCATGCGGGGTGATACCACGATCCCGACGGGCGAAACCATTTTGGAAGCGTATGAGCAAAATCGCCAGGTGCTGACGAGCAACCAGCCCGACAGTTCCAAAGCGATTGCGCTCTGCTGGCTGTTTCACCTGACGGGCGACATTCATATGCCGCTGCACACGACGGCCATGGTGAACCAGTATTACCCAAAGGGCGATCAGGGTGGGAACCTGTTCAAGATCAAACTGATGATGAGCGGCCAGACTAGTAATCTACACGCATTCTGGGACGGTATGCTGTTGAAAGATGATGATTACCCGACAGTAGATAGTATGGCCGTTAGTCTCCTGCAAACCTACACCCGCGATCAACTGTCGCAGTTGGGCAACAGGCAGCCTAATATCGTTGCCTGGTCGAAAGAAAGTTTTCAGCTGGCGCAGGATAATGTATATCGGAGCAACACGCTGCCGCCGGGTACCGACACCAACGTTACGGTATTGCCCCCCGACTACGTAGCGACGGTGAGGCCCATTGCGCAACGACAGGTAGCCCTGGCCGGCTATCGCCTGTCCGACGAACTGGTGGGTGACCTAACGAACTAATAAAACGCTTCAGATAAAATGGCTTCGGTGGGGGACACCCAATCGAAGCCATTTTGACGCAGTACTCTTCTGATACGCTTACTTCACCCAGTCCGGTGAGTCGTCGTTGACGTGGGTTTCCAGGTCGATATACACACCGTTGGTCCAGCCAAAGCCGTCCTGGTTCGGGTACTCACCACCACCGGCCTGCTCGCCCAGATTCACTACATCGTATTTCTCCATCATCTTTCCCGAATCCCGATATACCCGATCGTTTAGCGCCCGCCAGCGTCGGCTGATTTCGGCAGCCGTTTCGCGGAAACCGTACCGCAACAATCCCTGGCAGGTCAGCCACTGTAGGGGCGCCCAGCCATTAGGGGAGTCCCACTGCTGCCCGCTCTGGTGGATACTAGTAACGACCCCACCGTCTTTCAGGAACTGGGATTTAATATGTTCGTGGACGGCGGTAGCCTGCTCCTGGCTAGCCAGCCCGACAAATAGCGGGAAAATACCCGCCAGCGACCAGATACCCGATAGCTTGTGAAAACCCAGGTGATGATCCAGGAAAAACGCCTGCCGTGGGTCCCAGCAATAGGCCATTATCGCCTTTTTGCGTTCCTCCGCCTTGCGCGCAAACTGATCGCTGGGTGCCGTAAAGGAACTCTGCCGATACGCCAGCGACAAGGTTTCTTCCAGGTAATACAGCAGACTGTTCAGATCGACCGGAATCATGTCGGTCGTATGAATGGTGGCCATGTTGGTCGGGTCACCGAACCAGCGCGAACTAAAATCCCAGCCCGATTCGCAGGCGGCCCGGATGTGCCGATAGAGAATACCCGGCGTAACGCCATAAGCAGCTGCGTAGTTGGCCAGCTCAACGTCCTCGGCGTACGATTCCGGGCGGGGAGCCGCCAGGTCATCCCAGTATCGGTTGAGGATACAGCCATCCGGCAGCCGAACCACCCGCCGGAACGTCACCTCGTAATCGTTTAGCCGAAAATAACCATCCATCCAGTAGTTGTACTCCTTCTGCAACTGCGGCAGGTAACGTACCAATACGTCGGGCCCATCAATGTCGCCCAGCAGCCTTACCATCAGCGCAAAGAAAGGCGGTTGCGACCGCGACAGGTAATAACTCCGGTTGGCGTTGGGGATATGCCCATAAGCGTCAATCAGGTACGCGAAATTCTCCACCATATCCCGGATCGAATCAATGTCTCCCGCTATTCGCAGACCCAGCATGGCGAAAAAGCTGTCCCAGTAATATAAACCCCGGAAACGACCACCCGGTACACTGTAGGGTTTCGGTAAGGGGAGCAGCGACGAGTTGGGTTCGTACTGTTGCGTGAGCAGCGGCCAGAGTTTCTGAATGTGTTCGGCCGTGGGCAGGCTCCGGTTACTGACGTAGCCTGTGTCCACCTGCTTGGGAATCTCGAAATACGTTTCGATAAACGCCAGCAGCGAAAAATCAGCGTCGTGCTTCTGAATTTCGTAAAGGCTCAGAATCTCCTCGGGCGAACGCTTGGGAAAACTGTCAGCAAAAATGATGGAGTCGTTAAATACATGCTGCATCTGCACATCATGAAACAAGGGGCCAAACAACTGATCGGGCGGGAGGATGGCAGGTACGGTACTGTAAATCTGAGGAGCGTGTTCGGATTTCCTGGATACGGACATAGTTGAATCGTGTATGTACTGACAAACCCAATTCGGGAAAGGGATGTTTTCCTGCCCGCGTCATGAGTACATTTCCATTAGTATGTTCTTTCAATGCTGGTTTTACGGGGCAAACCCGGCCGAATCGGTATCTCTGTTCGCGCTTATGAACAGTGAGTATGTCAATCGGTAAAAGAAACCAAGAGGATCAAATCTCGCGTATTAAACCAGCTATAACTACATGGAAAATCAGTCATCCCGTCGTCAGTTTCTGGGAACGACAGCCGCACTCCTCTCAGGCGTCGTCCTGAGTAATACAAAACTGTTTGGGGCGCCTGCCCTGATCCGGAGCTTGGGCGACAAACCCAATTCGTTGATCAATGGCGTTCAGGTGGGGGTCATTACGTATTCGTTCCGGGATATGCCCGACCAGAGCGCCGAAGCTACCCTGCAGTACGTACTGGATAGTGGTGCCAGTGCCATCGAGTTGATGGGTGGCCCGGCCGAAACCTTTGCCGGAGCGCCGAAAAGCTCGGTAGACATGCGCACCATGTACCCATTGATGCGCAAAAAACGCGAAAACCAGACGCTGACCGACGACGAGCAGAAAACGCTGACCGAGATGGAAACGCAGATGAAAGCGTACCGGGAGGAGATGGCCAAGTGGCGGCAGTCGGCGTCGATGAGCAAATTCGAGCAGGTGAAGAAAATGTTTAACCAGGCGGGCGTAACGATTTACGGCTTCAAACCCGATGCGTTCAGCATGCAGAACACCGACGCCGAAATCGATTATGGCATGAAAGCCGCTAAAACGCTGGGCGCCAATCAGGTGACACTTGAGCATCCGGCCAACGATGCGCATACCCTCAAACTGGGCAAAATGGCTCAGCAACACGGTATCCGCGTAGGATACCACGGCCATGAGCAACAGACGCCGACGTTCTGGGATACGGCTCTGGCGCAATCGCCGGGTAATGCCATGAATTTTGATCTGGGACACTATATAGCCGCTGGCCAGCCTGACCCGCTTGGACTTATCCGGGAGAAACACAGCCGTATTGCCAGCATGCACATCAAAGACCGGCAAACCCCAGCTCATGGCAAGGGCAATCTACCCTGGGGCCAGGGCGATACACCGTTGCGGGAAGTCCTGTCGCTGATACGCGACCAGAAATATACATTCCCCGCTACAGTTGAACTGGAATACAAGGTGCCGGATGGGTCAACCTCCGTTGCCGAGGTGAAGAAGTGTATCAATTACTGCCGGAACATGCTGAGTTAATGCTGCGCTCAGAACCGGACACACGCTAAAACGAAAGGGGAAGCCAGCTGGCTTCCCCTTTCGTTTTAGGAGGCTAATCTATTTGGTGCTAGACTCCTCGGCCCTGAATAACACGTAGCAGGATCGCAATTATTGCAATGACCAGCAATACGTGAATAATTCCACCCAAGCCGAAGCTGTTGAAGCCCAGAAATCCCAGAAGCCAGATGATGATAAGGATGACAGCGATGGTGTACAATAGATTTCCCATAAGGTGAAGTAGGTTGTTTCATCATCTAACTACGCGAGGCAAGAAAGGTTTGTGAAGTAGACATCTATCACTAAAAACCCTTTAAATGGCACTACAGGCCAGTTTTCCTATAAGATTTGTAGGCTACAGCAAGACTGAAAACATAAAAAAGCCGGCTGTTACGTACGCCAATGATAATGGTCTTTTTACGTGTGATGTGTTCGAGACATTGTACCTAATGACAGATATAAAATGATAACAGTTTAAAAAATCGAACTTTTGTGATGTTATTTTGCTATATATAATACAACTATAATAGATAGGTAGTATTTTTGACTCACAGTAGACAAAAAGACAGTCCTGACGAGAAACCCGGTATTTGACCAAGTGTAGTATTGACCTCGTCAATATTGGATCAGATACGGAAGCAAATTTTAGTTAGTGTAACTACTATCCCTATTCATTACATAGATATGGCTAAGAAAAAGCAATTGATTCGTGTTGTTTTTGATGTTCTGGACAACATGAACCGCAACATGCGGCAGAACGAGGATCTGTCCGTTACTGCCTCTGACCCCGACGAAGCTATCGACTGGGTATATGCCGAAATGCAGAGACAATACAGCCAATCGGATATCCGACTGGCTCGGGTGCGCATCTGTGCCTGAAGCGCAATCGGTCAGATTGACTCGTATATAACTACAACGGTTTCACGATCAGTTATCAGTGAACCCCGATTGGTGTAGATGAATATGTAATCCTTGTCGTTGACCTCAAGGGATTGATTTCGGCCGTAGCGAGTCTGAGTTGAAATAGTAGAGAGGGCGCAACATAAATTAGAATTTTAAATTCTAAGACACCTTCTGATCTTGACTTTAGCCTTATACAGCCCAAGCTAATGCGTTTTGCCATAGCTGGTACTGTTCTTGACTCATTTTTACGTGTACCACATCTGAACCTGATGTCCAAAAATTCATTTCCTGCCATAAATACCGGCGAACTCCGGCTAGTGCGTCGCTGAAGGTCAGGTGTTGTTTGATATACCAACTACTCATTTGGCTAGTCAACAGTCCCTTTTTCTGGAGCGAGTTAGCCACTAAGGTGACCAGCGAGAATAGGCCCATCAACACGGGTGTGGTACGGCCGATGGCCAAATCACTCCATTGCCGCTGTGTTTCTACTCCTAAATGCCCTCGCACTAACGCAAATGTTGTTTCAATCGACCAACGACGTACAAAGTATTCGATCATCGCAGCGGCTGTTAAGGTCGGATCGTTACTGACTAGACCTGTTACCTTACTGTTCAGACGCACCAGCACCCACCGAATAGCCACAGGGTCTTTGCCTGTGTGATACCACAGGGCAGCGCCTGTACAGTAGTCGACTGTTTGCGGTTGACCACCGTACCAGTCGGCCAGCTCGACGTTTTGCCAACTGGTCGTTTTGTCTTCCGCCACTTCGAGCAAGGTGGGTAACCGAACTCCTTTAAGTCGTTTGCGGCCACGCTGGCCAGGGAGCGCCACCGGGACAGGTCCATACAAAGCGGCATCTAGCCGCAACCGACTAATCAGGCTTACCTGCCCCTGCAAGGCCTTCAGTAAATCAATTACGGCGTAACTGCTATCACCTACTGCAATTACCTGACGCTCACCAACCCATCGCTTGACCTGCAAAAGTACCTGTCGTGCCCAGTCGGTTAGCTTTTTGTGAACCCGAGCCTTATCCTCGTAATAGCGTTCAGAGGGAGCTAAAGCAGTTAGAAAGGGCAAGGCCCATACCCGATTGGCCCAATGTACTTTTGT
>NZ_CP056033.1 GCF_013375035.1 Spirosoma sp. KUDC1026
GGTCGAGATAGGAAGCATAGCCAGTGTTGTCCTGACCTGATAGCCGCAGCAGGTAGAGTTCCTGCCCGGCCTTGATAGCCCGCTGCCCGGCAGCTGCGTCGCGGCATCTGCGCCAGACGCTGGTATTGGTAGTATAATCGACGTGCTGGGTGTCAGGCTGGGTCATTGTTGTTCCAACTTTTGCAAAGAAGCATTCAGAGACTTTTGATATAGCGACCGAGTGGCTGCTTCATCCCAATCGTCTCCGTTTTCGTTTAAAACTTGGAATATAGAGCCGTCTGTATCTTGAATGTGAGCGATCTCTGGCTTGAAATTGTTTGGATTCATATCACACCCGATGATAAGCGCTGTTCAGGAAAAAGCTGGTCTGAGCGGTGGCGCCGTTTGTGAAGATTGTGCGATAATATCGCGTGAGGGCATCGACGCTTTCTGAGAAGGGAACATTTGCCTCGACAGTCTTGATGAGTGCATCAAACCATGTTGTGCCGTTTGTTGATGCCTGGATCTTCATGACTCCAGTATGGCTGGCAATTCCTCCCGCATGATATTTTCGATATGCCGGCGACGTGCCAGCGTCACGGGAAGTGCCGGTAAAAACCGCATTTGCGGCCAGGTTTGTGTTGCTGTCGGCAAACAGAGATCCGCCTGAGTTCCCAAAGACCACGTTTGTTTGTGGAACGGTGGTGACTTTTACCGGCAGGCTCATCGTATCCATGTTGTTGCCGCCGATAATGCTGTAATCAACGGAAAAGGCCGAGGCATCAATGACACGAATGAAGTGAATACGGAAATCGGTCGCACTGGCCGGAATGCCGGTATTTTTAACCCGAATGCGAACGGCATACATCCGTTCTGGGTTCGGGCAAATGTCAGTCCGGTTCATAACAACGGTGCCGGCCGACGTGCTGTTGACGTTCCGGCAGGTGATGTTGACGAGGTCGGTTTTCGCCAGAATTTCATATTGGTTGGCAGCGTTAAAGTTTGGCGACGTGCCAGATGCGGTGGTATGATTGGTGCCGTACGTCAGCTCAGAACTCAGCAGTTCACTCACGCCTTGCGCACGCAACGCATAGCGTCCGTTGTTTGCCGCCGTGCCGTTGATCAAGATCGAAACAGCGTTTCTGCTGTTTCGCACGTTCGGACCCGTGAACACGGACGTGTCAAAGACCTCATTGCCATTTTCATCAACCTCAACCAGTTCGACGAAAAAGTCCTGGTTAACGATACGCTGGCTTAGGCTGAGGCCAACCGCCAGTTTGCAGGGCATTTTAAAACGCGATCGGGAGAGAATAACGGTTTCAGATCCGCTGACGATACCGCTGTTGATGTTGAGATAACGGGAACCACCCGCCAGACCGTTTAGCGTAATTGATTGAGAACCATCATTGACAACAACCTTCCAATTGTCAGTTGTGTCGAAATCAAGGAAGTCATCGCGGAACTTGGTCTGGCTAGTGCCAACGCGGACTGCCCCGGATGGTGTTTTCATTTCTGGCGAGAAATTCAGTTGGGCCGGATTGGTAAGGGCGTCGAGAACCTGCTGCTGTGTGACTTCAAGGCTCAGACCGCCGAATAGATTGTGCAATGTCATGGCTGACCATCCTCAAAGTTCAATGTAAAGCCACCGTTTGGCAAGCCGGTCTGCAGCCATAAATATGGGCCAGCATAAACCGGTTGATTGTTTTGAATGAACAGATTCTGCGGACCAGCCGGACCTGCTACTGTGCTATCTGCACCCTTCGGCCCCATATCTCCCCTGTCGCCTTTATCCCCTTTGGCTCCCGGCAATCCCTGTGTTCCCTGAACTCCTTGCGGCCCGGGATTACCCTGCGGCCCCTGCGCAGCAACAACGCTGGCATCAGTCAAGGTCAAGGTCGTAACCTTTTCCTCAACGGTCAGGCCGTATTGTGGTTCATGAATGGTAATAGTCGTGATCAACGTGTCACCTCTGGGGAGATCGTCACTTTACCCTGTAACCAACGTGCCACAGTATCACCGGAAGTCGTTTCGAGGTCATAGCAGTATGAGTCCGACAGCAGAGCGGTTTGATCTGCAGTCATCGAGATCGTGATTGTGCCATTAGTCGGATTTATCGTCAGGCCGCCGTTCTCGGTGGTCAGGGAGATGTCGTGATCCGGCTGTGACCGGGTCCGACGCAGCTGCATCCGGGCGGTGAATCCAGTCAGGTTTACGGGTGCGCCATTCTGGTCGATGGTAACGACGCGGTTCCAGGTCGTGCCTTGGTCAATGGTGAAATCGTGATTGCCTGCCATGGCTTGCCCTCTGCTGATGAGGCAGGATAGCGCATATTGCGAAAAGCCGCAAGTTTAAACCCCAACCATCCCCACGCGACCAACACCCCGCTTGATGATCGGGAACAGCTTGGTGATGCAGTAGCCGCCGGCATCGTTCGGATGATCGTGGCCCGACTTCTTATCCGGCTCCCCCTTCTCATCCCAGATTTGCCGCTCCAGCGATTGCGTATAGACCGGGCATTTAGCCGTGTTGACCAGATACCGGCGCTCATCATACACATTCAGGAACATGGCGTTCATGCTGTTGATCCGGTCCTTGACGGTCGGGTTGGCAGCATCGACCACCACGGTGAAGCCCGCCTTACGCAGCAGGGCTAGGTCGGTTTCGCTGGCATTGACGCTTTTCCGGTTGTTGCCTGACGCATCAGGATAGACTGAAACCCTGTGATTGGGGAAAGCCGTCTGGATTTTCTCAATCATGGCCGGCGTGTCGAACACATTGACGAACTCGAACACGGCCCGCGGCAGGCCATTACGGATGACGTGGCCAATGCCGGCCATCTTCGAAACGTTGAAGTCCATGCCGATATGCAGGTGATCGCCCGGCTTAACCGTCTCCTCGGTGTGGTTCCGGCGTCGATCGAACGCATAATAGATAACGCCCTGGTAGTTCTCAAAGCTGGCCTCATACTCCTGACGGAACGTACGCGGGTCCAGTGTTCGTTTGGCCGCATCAACCTCGCTCTGTGGCACGTTACCACCGTCCAGCGTCGTATAGAGCCAGCTGCGGTGATCGGGTTCCGTGCCCTGCCCGGACAGGTACGTGTCGTAGCAATGGTTAAAGCCTTTGGGTGTACCGATCCGTAGGACATGCCCCCCCTGATACTGGACGCCGTTGACCGTGAACTTGCAGGTGGACAGCATCGGGCGCAGGACCTCTTCCCATGCCTCATACGGGCAGTCGGCCCATTCATCGATCAACAGGAAGAACAGGCCGGAGCCGCGCAGGTTGTCGTAATTGTCCAGACCCACAATGCGGATGACATGGCCAGTGCGCAGGGTGATGGAGCATTCCGTTTCATTCGGCTTGCCAGAGCGCCATTCGGGCGGGATCGCCTGTTTCAGCCGACGCCAGAACACGCGCTTGGCCTGTTTGAACGTCGGCGCACCATACCAGATTTCATCCTCGACGCTGACACCCCATTTCATGGCACAACGGGCAGCCCGACGCATCTCGGCTTTGCCAAGGAAGGTTTTGCCAAAACGCCGGCCGCAGACAGCATCACGGAAACGGGCGGTCAACTGCCAGCCCCAGACATAGATGTTCGCCTGCTTTGGCGTCAGTGCGACGGGACCGCTAGAGGATAGCATTGTCCGGCGTCGGTTCGTCGGGGCTTAGGGTCTGCTGGTAGTCTTCTGGCACGTTGCCCGGGTCGGCCGGTGCATCCATCCGCTTACGCCATAGGTCAGGGCGACGGTTCTGCAGCCAGCCCAGGGCGGCCTGCGTGTCGGGCGGAGCAGCCTTGATGACCGTGACGATCTTGACCTCCTCCATGCCCTTACCCGTCTTGACCTTGAACGCCTGTTGTTCGGACCAGACAGCCCCCGTGGCACGATCGAACAGCTTTTGGGCCACCTGAGCATCAGCGATCTCTTTTCCTGCGCGTAGAGACTCCGAAAATTCAGGGACTTTGATCTTCCAGAGGTTCAGTGTGCTTTCGGCAACACAGAAGAAAGCGGCCAGTTCCTTATCGGTAGCACCCAATAGGCACAGTTTACGGGCCTGTTCGGCGTATTCTTCCCGGTAATCGGTTGGCCGGCCTACCGGGCGCTTAATGCCAGTTTTGGATTTACTTTTGGATGCAGTCTTCGATGTTGTTTTTCGGGCCATGTGGCAACTCTATCACGGGTTGATGTGCCGGATCAATACTTCACTGTCTTATCCCGAAATTTGGCACGAAACCGGTCCGGTACCGTCATATAGCCGCCATCATCCTGCGATTGCTTGGTCAGATGCCATCGTTGGCAGGAAGGGCACAGGTAGGCGAACAGATCAGGCACGTTTCGTTCTGTGGTTTTATTCCGCACAGCTTGAGCCATAGCAGCAGCGCGGGTTCTGTAACCGGTCTTGCTGTCACAGCCATGAAACTGATCAAACCGGGTACTCAATGAATGCTCCGCGTATCATACCCAGCCCTGTCCATGTGGTAAACCAGTATCCGAGCCAGCATGGGGATCAGTTCAGCCGGCGTCTTGGCGGCAACAGCGTAATGCGGGATAGCCATGGGCCTGCAGGTCAAGTCGCGGAAATCCGTCTGTGACTGAGCCAGCAGACTGTCCGGCGCCTGCATGGTTGCCTTACCCACCTTGATCTCGACCATGATAATCAGTTGCGGCAGGCCGGGTGCGCTGATCAGGAACGTGCTATCCGGCCACCCGGTTTGCATGATGCCCAGCGCCTTCTCAACCCACGCCTGCGGGGCGTCACGCTTACCCTCATTCTTCAAATGAAAATGCAAAATCGGGATGCCCGCCCGGCGCAGGCCCGTCACCCACGAGTGAACGGCCTTGGACAGGATGTACTCAGGTTTAGCGGCCAAAGCGGTCCGCCTGACCTTGCGCATGAATAGCCAACGGTCGAGCCATCGGATCACCCTGCGTCTTTCACAAACACGCCATCAATCATCCGACCCTTACGATCCTTGATCTGATCGTATGCCAACGCAATGCACTCAGTGATGGCGACACCGCTTTGAGCTGCCAGAATGGTCAGCACCACCACGCAATCCCCAATGGCATCCAGAACGTCATTCTGACGACCCTTTGCAATAGCGCCGGCCAGTTCGCCCACCTCCTCCGTCAGCTTGAGCATCTGCGCCTGACGGGTAGCGCCGTCAATCAAATTGCGGTCAATGGCCCAATTCTCGATTTTCTGAAAAATATCCGACATTACTTGCCCTCCCCGGCATCAAAATCCAGCGCCGGGCTGTAGGCCGTAGCGGGTGCAGTTGGTTCATCCTGCATTGTGAAAGCAGTATGCCCTTTCTGGCGCAGTTCGTCAATCTGTCCGGCCCATTTCAGAGCCTCCATAATCGCCGTTTCATTGTGCTTCACCCAGGCTACCAGCCCTTGATCGTTTAGGGCAATCCGGCGGGTCTCGATGGCGTGTTGATACTGGTTCATGCTGCGAAATACTCCTTGAAACTGTTGAGCAGAAAAGCCTTTTCCTCAGCCCATTTTCGCCATTGCGCCGGGATTGGGAAATACCGGTCGTCGCTATCCATCGCTTCCTGACAGGTCAGAAAGTACACGAAATCGCTGTAGCCGGCCAGTAGCTCGTGCGTGTCGGCAATAGCAGTTTGAGCAGATATCTCGTCGTTGTTGAACAGCGGCTTACGGGCCATGACCTGGCTGACGCGGATCACGCTTTGCGGACAGGCCGGACGAACCATCTCAATCAGGGAGCCCTGCACGGCCTCAACCGTGGTTCCGGCCGGCACAGGATAGGATCGTTGGCACCCGTTAGTAGCGCGGCTTGCCATCGAGGATATCCTGCAGGACACGATTCCCCGCCACCATTGCTGTAGCACCCGCCCCTCGTCTCTGGTGAGCGGCATCGCCCTGGGCATCATGGCGGCTGCGAATTGCGCCGGGGTCATCATGCCAGCCATCCCGGTTAAGCCATGTGGCAAGGTGGGGTATGAAGCGGTCGGGAGTGGCGCAATCGCGGTGAGCGTTGGCGATGGCAGTACAGCCGCTAGTGATTTCATCGTGGGTTCCTCGTCGGGTTGCTTGTTGGTAGGCTTTCAGGGCTTCGCGTTTGCCCTCGCGTCGTGGCCAGATCGACCAGAGCTGCTCGAAGTCGGATGGATACGCGCTCGGTTTCCCCTTGGGGGTTAGGGGGGATATATCATTCCTACTATCATTATCATTCTTACTATCATTATCGGGTTCTTTTGGGTTATTCTGGGTTTTATTCAAACCCACTGGGTTATTATGGGTTTCTGTGGGTTTTGGCCTGCCGCCATTTAAGCCATTGTTTCGATTGCGATCACAGATTTTCTGATACTTCTCACGATCGCGCTCGAATTGATTTTTGAAAGGGATGAAGACGGCCTTTAACACGCCCTCAAGGCGCGTGTGACCAGTTGTATGATAGTCTAGTATGGCTTTGAACAAGGAGCCGGCATCGCTATCAGATAACTCGCTCAAAACGTCGAGTGAGTCGATATGAATAATGAAAGATTTTCGTTCTGGCACTGAAATAGCCTTCCCATCCTCCCCGAAAAGAAAAACGGGGCTGTCCTATCCTGGGAAGGATGAAAACAGGACACGGCGGCCACCGCTGCCCCTATGCTGAGAATATACAACTCAGCAATTCGATGTCAAGCTGTCCATGTCTGCGAATGACCGGGAAACAGCCCGTCTTCGCTGGCTTTCAGATGACCGGCATCGACCAGGCGCTTGATGACGTCGGAGCGGATACCCCCCCCGTCAACGAAATGATATGTGAAGTTTCCTGCGGGCTCCAGATTCTGAACGATCGGCGTGTATTTGGCGCGATCAACGGCCTGTTTCTGGCGTTTCGTGAGTTTGACTGACATGTATTCTCCAAGGCTCTCTCCAAGGTATGAAAGCGGGCGGCTCTGCCCTTGGAGTTGCAGACGAGAGGGGATCAACCTACCGCCACGCTTTCACATTACATTGCTGGAGGGAACCTGTCAATCCTGATCTTTCAACCGTTTGAGCTCATCTCGATACTCGACAAGGTTGGCGATCAGATCGTCCAATGTGGACTCGGGAAAACTATGGCCATACCGGCTGGGTTTTCCCTTGTATTCACGGCGTATGCGCACTTCGTTCTGGTTTGACCACAGCCCTGGTGTGTGCATCTCAACTCGGAATTGCGTGTCATCGCCCGGTAAGCCGACGCGTTTGAATACTGATTTTTTGCCCATTTGCTTGAAATTTAATCGGAAGATATTTTCCGCAACATCAAGCGTGAGACGCTCGTTGCTCAGCCCAAATTGGCTAAATATTTTTCGCCGTCCGCTCGATGCTCACTGCAAAACCATTTCAGCGCCTCACCTTTTGGCTGAAACCCGAAGCCGGAAGACGGCTTGCCACAGGTGGCGCAGCGCTTATCCATCATTGGATAAGCGGCCTTGTTGATAGGCTGATATGACGAATGGGAGGGTCGGGATTTTCTTGGCATGGAATAAATCGACCGACTAGGCAATCAAACGAGGAGAATGACCTGACACGCGCCGGTCAGACGTGTCTACCCCTATCTTCTCACATCCGGCTGGCTTTCGTCAACCGGATTTTTTATTTCGCTTTTCTTGAAATAACTGTTGACACCCGCTTACAGATGTGTAATGATGTTGTCAGGCGATAACACAAACACAGGAGTGAAAAATGGCCGACGTACAAGGTGTCTCAGGTGAGCGCTTAAAACAATACATCGAACGCATTGAGAGACTGGAAGAAGAAAAAGCCGGTATCGCAGATGACGTGAAAGACGTCTACGCAGAGGCTAAATCTGCCGGCTTTGACGCCAAGATCATGAAGATGATCGTCCGTCTGCGCAAGATGGCCAGCGAGAAGCGCCGGGAAGAGGAAGATCTGCTCGACGTTTACAAATCCGCAATCGGTCTGGAATAAGGGAGGCCATCGTGTCAGAACAAGCAAAAACCAATCTTCACGTTTACGAAGCAATTGCGGAAATCACGCTGGAAATGTCGAAAGACGGTATTTCCAAAGGGCGGAAAAATCAGCAGCAGGGCTACCAGTTCCGTGGCATTGACGACGTTTATAATGCCCTGAGCCCTATTCTTGCCAAGAACAAGCTGTGCATCATCCCCCGCATGATCGAGCGGGATCTGGTTGAACGAACCACGCAGAAAGGTGGCGCGCTGTTTTACGTCACCGTCAAGGCTGAGTTCGACTTTGTGAGCGCAATCGACGGTAGCCGACATACGGTCGTAACCTATGGCGAAGCCATGGACAGCGCCGATAAGGCCACGAACAAGGCTATGTCAGCCGCCTACAAATATGCAGCGTTCCAGACGTTCTGCATCCCGACCGAGGGCGACAACGATGCTGATGCAACAACGCACGAAGTAGCACCGAAGAAAGGTAAATCTTGGTCGGCCAAGGCTGCTGCAAACGCCAGAGATGAGCAAAAACCAGCCAACCCAATGCCTGACGAGGAATATGAGCAGCACCGCGTCGCCATTGTAGAGGCTGGCGATCTGGATAGCTTGAAAACCGCCTTTAGCGCTGCATTGGACAAAGCGCGTGAGTATGGAGACAATCCAGCTGGAAGCGGCTTCATTAAGGCCAAAGACACGCGCAAAAAAGAACTGGAGGCCGCGTAATGGCTGTCATTGCTCTCGACATTGAAACCATCCCGACCCAGGACCCAGCCGTAAAAGCTACGATGCAGAAGGAGGTTGACGACCAGATTTTCAACCTGTCGCCACCATCCAGCTATTCCAAGCCAAAACAGGAGGAATGGCTGCTGGACAAACAGGCTGATCTGAAAGCGTCGGTTGAGGAAAAATACCGCAAGCTGTCGTTCGATGCGACCAGCAACCACATTATCAGCTTTGCGATCAGCAGCGACAACGGGGAGCGAAAAGCCTTCACCGTTGCCAGCCTGGACGCGATCAATGAGGAGCAGCGCATCATGCGTGAGTTCTTCAACTATCTGACCGACTTCCCACGCACGGCGCACGAACCGCTTGTTTTCGTCGGGCACAACATCGTCGGGTTTGATCTAAAGATCATTCAGCAGCGCTCTATGGTGCTGGGCATCCGTCCAGCGACCTGCATCCCGTTCAACACCAAGCCGTGGGATTTCAATCCATACGACACCATGACCCAATGGGATGCGCGGGGCTTTGTGTCGCTCGACAAGCTGTGCAAAGCGTTCGGCATCGAGGGTAAGGGCGACGTTGACGGGTCGATGGTCTACGACATGTTCCTGGGCGAGAAGTTTCAGGAGATTGCGGATTACAATCTGGACGACACAGACAAAGCCCTGCGCGTTTACCAGCGCATGACGTTCAAAACAGACAACCGCCAGACAACAGGAGAATGAAAAATGGCAGCATTAAACAAGGTTCAGCTCATTGGGAACGTCGGAAAAGACCCGGTTATCCGCACTACGCAAAGCGGTAGCAAAATTGTCAGCTTTTCTTTGGCATGCTCCGAGACGTGGCGCGACAAATCCACGGGAGAACGGAAAGAAAAGACCGAATGGGTAAACGTAGTTGTGTTCAACGAGCGATTGGTTGACGTAGCTGAGAAATATATCGCCAAGGGCGGTAAAGTTTATGTTGAGGGCCAATTGCAAACGCGTAAATGGCAGGGCGACGATGGCCGTGACAATTATGCAACCGAGGTTGTATTGCAACAGTATCGGGGTGAAATAATTCTGCTTGGTGATAAACGGGAAAGTGGCGAAAGCGACGATGACCGACGTGCGCGATCAAACCAGCGCAATCTGGCTGCACAAGCCCCGATGAACGACTTTCTCGACGACGATATCCCTTTCTAGGTTATGTAAAGATGCGTGTGTATGCTCTCACAACGAAACAGGGTGTCGGCCAGCTCATTACTGATCTGGTCGGCGATCTTGGCCGGTGGACCGGTGAAAAGCCGCTGGAACTGACCCTGCGGCACGTAAAGAAACGCCGGACGCTGAACCAGAATGCTCTTTACTGGCAATGGTGCAGCCTGATCGCAAACGAGACTGGCGACGACCGGGAAAGCGTTCACGCGGCAATGGGTCGTATGTTTCTGCCTTGCCGGCTGTCACGCATTGACAAGACACCGGTTGCTGTCAGTACGACCAGTCTCAGCACTAAGGAAATGTCCGAATACATGGAAAAGATACAGGCATGGGCCGGGCAATATCTGAACATGACGCTGCCGACGCCTGACGACCTGATCGATTACAGCTGCTATGAAAGGTAAGCTATGACCAAGAAACGCAAAATCGGCCGCCCCAGCCTGAATTACCGGTTTGACAAAATCGAGCCAGGCAAGCGCAAATCAATCACGAGCCATAATCCCAAGAGCTGCCAGAACTTGGCTCACCAGTATGCGAGAAAGAATGGCCTGGTCTGCGACACCAAGATCATCGACGATAAGGTGAGTATCCTCTACACGCAACCGGAGTAGTTATTTTCTATTTCCTTGAAAATAGTTGTTGACTTGCCTGCTGATTCATGCATAATGGGAACAGGCAATAACACAGCATGGAGACTGTCTAATGTTTATATCCCGTAAGAAATACAACGACCTGATCAAACTGTGTTCCCGTGAACAGGCACGGGCGCAGGAAGCGGAACACCAAGCCCGTCAGCTTGTGGCTGACAATCAGACGCTGGGCCGTCTGGTGATGCACTATAAGAAACGGGGCGACCGGCTGGAATACGCTCTGCATCATCCGCGCAATCGGGGGCGGTTCGTTAAGCAAATTCCAATCACACAGGAAGGTCAGTCATGAACGACAACCGCCCTACGCCAGCCGAGCAAACCCGCGAACACTTCAACCTGACGCACAGCGCGTTTTCCGCCCAGCTGAAAGCCCGTTTTCCTGATGGGCCGGTGAAGGTCCAGAAACAACACAAACAGCGCGTGGCTGAGAAGCTGGCGCAAATTTTTAGAGGTGTGAAGTGAGCCCTGAGCCTGAAACCGTAAAAATCCTGTGGGAAATAGTCGGTCTGCCGATGCTGGCTTTACTGCTGATCCTTATCGGTGAAGCTGTGGTGTCGGCATGGGTTGATTATCAAATTCGGAAAGGTGGCCGGCAATGACCGATGCACAGACCATTTTAAAGCTGATTGAAACGGTCGATCCGGCCGACACGGCGAAGCTGGATGAGATTGATGCGCGAGCAACGGCATTTTACCTCCGCCAAACTTATGATACATATTCAAATACTGTAGGATTCGATAATGAACGATGCGTTTATACGAAAGAGCATGGTTGGATTAAACGTCTTGAACTTACCCGATCCCGCGACGCGCTGAAAGCGATCCGGCCGGAGGGATATTTCCTGATCTGCAATGATCAGAACGATCCCGAACAATTTCGTTGTGAGTTTTTAGCCAGCCACAAAACACTGACTATTTACGCTTACGCACCCACCGAAGAACTCGCCGAACTCCACGCCATCATCCAAGCCATCGAATATGAAAGAGGCCGTAAGTGACCCAAAACATCCATGAAACAATCACCGCCAAGATCATTGAGCAGCTGCAAGCCGGCACAGCCCCATGGCGCAAGCCCTGGACACATCCGAACGCGTCCGTAGCGTTCCAGCTGCCCATCAACGCCACCACCGGCAAGCGCTATCGTGGCATCAACATCCCCCTGCTGTGGGGTGCCGTTGACGACCGCGCCTTCACCACCAACGAATACGCTACATTCAAGCAATGGGCCGAACGTAAGGAGTTCGTGCGCAAGGGTGAGAAAGGCAACCTGATCGTTTTTTATGACGTGCTGGAACGGGAGAACGATAAGCAGGAGATCGACAAGATCCCGTATCTGAAAACTTCGTTTGTGTTCAACCGTTGCCAGCTGCAATCCTACACCGCCCCGGAGCAGCCCGCCGACGAGCCGCGACCGTTGCTGGAGCGTCTGGAAGCTGTTGACAGCTTCATTCACAACACCGGGGCCATTGTGCGTCATGACGGCGGCAACCGCGCCTATTACAGCCGCCTGACCGACGACATTCATATGCCGGAGCCTGAAATCTTCACCGGCACCCCGACGCAGACCGCGCAGGAAAGCTATTACGCTGTCTCTCTACACGAGTTGACCCATTGGACTGGCAAGGACACCCGCTGCAACCGGCAGTTTGGCAAGCGGTTCGGAGATCGCGCATATGCGTTCGAGGAACTAGTCGCGGAGATGGGTTCGGCGTTCACCTGTGCCTATTTGGGCATCACAGACGCCCCACGGCCTGACCATGTCAGTTATCTGACCTCATGGCTGGAAGTCCTGCGCGATGATAAACGGGCGATCCTGACGGCCGCTAGCGAAGCCAGCAAGGCGCTCGATTATCTAGCCGCGTTCCAGGGCGAGGTCTGTGCGCCATGACCATCCACTTTCTCACTATCGCCATTGACCATCTGTCGGAACTAAGGGCCCAACGTGACGCGCTTGACCTGCGCATCACGAAGCTGACCGATCTGATCGGCTCTTACGAGCAAGTGCCAGTCAAGGAAAAGGTTACGCCGACATGGCCGATTGAAGTCGATGAACCGATCGCGACCCGATCTCGCCGTCCCCAAAAAAGGTTTTCCGACGACGAACTGTCGCTCATCAGGAGGATGCACGACGAGGGGAAAACGCAGCGCGAGATAGGTCTGGCAACCGGTCGCAGTCACGTCGTTATTTGTGTGAAGCTAAAGCAGATGGGCCTGGATAAACAGTCCGAAAAGCCCGGCAAATATGTCGAGCCCTTTGGCGTGGTGGACTGTCTCGAAATGGTATGGGAGGACCGTCTGAAAGTCAGAAACGACGTTTATTTGCTTGATGGCGAGCCGATTGTGAAGCTCGACTTGGCGAAGCGGACGAATAAGGAATTGGAGAAGACGGGCCAACCTTCGTTTGACTTTCCGAACGACTGGAAAGATCCGATCAGATAGTGGTTTTTTTTCTAAAATCATGAAAAAACATCTTGACGCAAAAGCGCGATCAGGATATACTGAACACACTTCAACCAACCCGAAGGAGCATGAAGTGAATACAACACAAATCCAACTCAACAAATTGACCGTATGGGCTGGCAACGTCCGAAAAACGCAATCGGATGCCGGTATCGCTGAACTGGCCGCATCCATTCAGGCGCACGGTCTTTTGCAGCCTGTAATTGTTCAGGCCGAAAAGAAAGGTTCATACTCTGTCGTCGCGGGGCGCAGACGCTTTATGGCACTGGCTCTACTGGCCGAAAAGGGCGAAATTCCTGCCGATTACGTCGTTCCTGCCATGGTCATTCCGGCTGATGCCGACCGTTCGGAAGTCAGTCTTGTCGAAAACGTGATGCGCGAACCGATGCATCCCGCCGACGAGTTTGAGGCATTTAAAGCGTTGGTCGATGCTGGACAGTCCATCACCGACGTTGCCGCCCGTTTCGGTGTATCAGAAACTGTTGTCAAGAAACGTCTGACGTTGGCAGATGTCAGCCCTGTCATCATGCAAGCCTACCGTGACGAGAAGATCGATCTGCAAAAGATCATGGCGTTTGCGGTCAATAACGACCATGCGCGCCAAGAGAAGGTGTTCCGCGAAATGTGGAAATGGGATGATGCCCGCGATATTCGCCGTTATCTGACCGAAGGCGAAATCCGATCAACCGACCGCCGAGTCAAATACCTGACCGTCGAAGCTTACGAACAAGCTGGTGGGTCTGTCCGACGCGATCTGTTCGCGGATGAAGTCTATATCCTAGACGCTGATCTGCTGGACAAACTGGTTGCAGAGAAACTGGAGCAGGATGCCGAAGCTGTCCGCGCCGAGCGTTGGGCGTGGGTCGAGATCATCCCAAACGTGTCTTACCAAGATACAATGGGCATGCAACAGGTTGAGCCTGACCTGTCGCCCCTGACCGCCGAGCAGCAGAAAGAAGTCGATCAACTCACGGCGGAATATCAGGCTATCGAGGACAGCGACGACGAGATCACCGAGGAACAGAGCGACCGTATGGATGCGATTGACGAACGGTTGAATGAGATCGAAGAAACGCGCACCGAAGTCTGGTCGCCCGACCTCCTACCCCACTGCGGTGCCATCGTGGCAATCGGTGAAATCAAGCGCGGTTTGATGAAGAAGGACGGAAAGAAATCCAGTAGCACTTCCGACATGGAAAGCAGCACTGAAACCGATGCTAAAACGAAGGACGAAAACGCCTTATCAGCATCGCTGATCCACGATTTGACCAGTCACAAATCGGCGGCACTGTCGGCTGCGTTGGCGAAACGACCGGACGTGGCGCTGGCCGCGACGGTCTACACGCTGATCGGTAGAGCTATTGATCGCGTCGTTGACAGTCCTGTGAAAATCACCGTCAGCCATGCCGTTCTCTCGCCAGCCGTATCAGAAAAAGGTGTCAGCAAAGGCTGTGTCGAACTGGACAAGATCGGCAAGGTAGTGAAGAAAGGCATTCCGTCCGGCAAGAAGCTGTGGCCGTGGTGTCTGACGCAGGACACAGAAACCCTGCTGAACGTGCTGGCATACTGTGTAGCGCAGGGCGTTGATACCGTCGCGCACCACATGAGCAACGCCAGTAAAGGTGGCGACCTTGCAGCAGCCCTCGACTTCAATATGGCCGACTGGTTTACGCCGACCGCCGACAATTACTTCGGGCGGATCAGCAAGCCACAGATGCTAACCGCTATCGAGGAAATGACGGTTGAGCCATTATCTCCAAGCCTCGAGAAGATGAAGAAAGGCGATCTGGCGAAACACGCCGAGCAGGTTGCCAAGAAAGCCGCAACGCCGTATGTGCCTTTGATCTTGCGGACGGGTAAATAATCACCGGAGGCCGTGAAAGCGGCCTTCTTTCTTTTATTCGGGAGAGAAGATGACGAACCTAATCCGTTGGCTGTTCAGCCTCAACGAAAAACCGCCCGTCTGGTGGCGCAATGGCCGGTAGGGTTTACGACAACCACCAGTCTTGTCCAGGCAAAATCGCCTATCAATGCCGCGTCGATGCCCAGCAGGCAGCCCAGCGCTTTGGTCGAAAGAAGCGATCCCACGTGCAGGCGTATCAATGCAAAGCGTGTCGGCTGTGGCATATTGGCCGGCACAACAACCGCAGCAAGAAGCCGAATGGTTATGATTGAGCATCATAATAGGGCGCGTTTTCGTATTATTGTAGAATACAGAAGGGACGATTTATGCTATTTGATGTAATAAGCTCTGATTATAAGTCAGATGTGTTGACAGGTGATACTTTCGAGACACTCAAAACATTGCCAGACGGCAAATTTGATCTTGTTGTCTCATCTCCACCATACAACATTGGTAAGTCATACGAGACAAAAGAGACAATTGAAAAGTACTTAGCTACTCAGGAAAACGTCATTCGTGAGCTGGCTCGTGTACTGTCTGATAAAGGTAATATATGCTGGCAAGTTGGTAACTATATAGAGAATGGCGAGGTGTTCCCTCTGGATATCTATTATTACCAGATATTCAAAAAATACGGATTTAAGCTGAGAAACCGGATCATTTGGCACTTTGGCCATGGCCTTCACGCGAAGAACCGTTTTTCAGGTCGTTACGAAACAATCCTCTGGTTTTCAAAGACAGACGATTACATTTTCAACCTTGATCCTGTGCGGGTTCCGTCAAAATATCCCGGTAAGCTGAATTACAAAGGCGACAAAAAGGGACAACCATCTGGAAACCCCATGGGCAAGAATCCGTCCGACATCTGGGAGATCGTTGTGCAGGACTGGGAAAATGAGCTTTGGGACATTCCAAACGTTAAGTCAAACCATCCAGAGAAGGCAGATCATCCGTGTCAATATCCGGTTGAATTGGTAGAACGTTGCGTTTTAGCTTTGAGCAACAAGGAAAGCTGGGTGCTGGACCCTTATTCTGGTGTTGGCTCAACAATGATTGCATCCTTGAAAAACGAGCGCAATTCAGTCGGTATTGATCGCGACGAAAACTACTGTCAGATCACGAAAGATCGTCTTGAAAAGCTGCGAAAAGGCGAATTGAAAACTCGGCCCATAAATAAACCCATTCACGTTCCAAGCGCAAACGATAAAGTTGCCCAGGTCCCCAAAGAATGGATTGGTACGCTTAATTACTAAACACCATATATATGAGAATTGCGGGCATTTATTCCTTTAACGGAGGAAAAGAATTTGTTGAAGAAAACTTTCCTGAACAACTTGCTGAATTAAAAGCAGCAATTAAAGCTATAGACGCATCAAAAGCAAAGACCAAAAAAAGCAAAGAGCAGACTATGGTTGGCAAGATGTTATATAGTCCTGATGCTTTGAACAAGGCTTTTAGAACTCAACTTCCAAAACCTCGATGGAAGAATGTGCGTGAGAAGTGCGAGTATAAGCCAAATTATTACGAAGATGATTATGCTACACCTATAGTAAAGAAAGCACATCCGTTTCGAGATATGGATTTTGTGAAAGATAAACTAGGTATCGAAGTTCAGTTCGGTAAGTATTCTTTTATGGTTTACAATGTCTGCGCAAAGATGACAATCTTCAAAAATTTAGGTCATATTATAGCGGGTATTGAAGTTGTTCCGGTTAAAGAGTTAGCGGATGAGATGTCTACTGGAGTTTCATATTACGAACAGTTTGTATGGGATTTAGAAAATAGAGGTGTATCTAATATTGACATTCCAGTTATGATAATAGGCATTGCTCAATAAAATTTATGGCATTCATGATTCCTGGCGCAAAGAAAACAAAGAAAAAATCTAAGGCTGTTGCGAAGCTTAGCGCTACTGAAAAAGAAAATAATCGAAAAAAGAAATCTCTGCACACCAAGGTGCTCAATACCTTTAAAAATATGGGTTTTGAGTATTTAAAAACAGATAATATAAAAATCAAATTCGATGGTTTAGAAGGAGAGCTAGATAATGTTTTTTTATTTAAAAATATTATCTTGATTGTAGAAGAAACAATTGAGAAAGGGTCTGATCACTTAAAAAAGAAAATTGTTTTTTGGGACAAACTAAGACCCGATTTTAAAACTTTCATCAAATGGCTAAAAGAAACATTTGATGAAAGTTTTAATAAATTCGATGAATTTTCGGAAAAAGAGTATAAGATATTTTATCTCTATGCTACTCCACACAGCATCGAAGATGAGAAAAAAGAAACTTATCCTACTATAAGATTTTTAGATGCACCAATACTAAACTATTTTAATGAGGTTTCAAAAGCAATAAAGCACACCTCTAAGTATGAGTTATTTAAGTTTCTTGATTTAGATTTATCAGATATAGATCACGCCC